>NZ_JBQQBQ010000063.1:0-53024 GCF_052245915.1 Nonomuraea sp. 10N515B | reverse complement strand
CGCCCCACCGGACCGGTCTGGAGCACCGCCTCGAACAGCGCCGCCACCAACTCCTCCACCGGACCACGCGGCGCCACCCGCACCGGCTCGACCACACCGGCCGGCTCGGGCAGGGCCGACCTGTCGACCTTGCCGTGCGCGGCCAGCGGCAGCGCGGGCAGTTCGACGAGGTGCGCCGGGATCATGTGGTCGGGCAGCCGTTCGGCCAGGAAGCCGCGCAGCTCCGCCGGCCGGGCGTCACCGACGACGTAGGCCACCAGCGCCGGCTCGTCCTCGCCTCGCACCACCACCACACAGTCGTCGACTGACGGATGCGCCGCCAGGACCGCCTGTACCTCGCCCGGCTCGACGCGGTGTCCGCGGATCTTGACCTGGCCGTCGGCGCGGCCGAGGAACTCGATCGCGCCGTCGGGCAACCTCCGCGCCCGGTCGCCGGTGCGGTAGAGCCTGGCACCCGCGCGGCCGGAGAACGGGTCGGGCACGAACGCGGCGGCGGTCTGCCCGGGGCGCCCGAGGTAGCCGCGGGTGACGGTGACGCCGCCGATGCACAGCTCGCCGACCACGCCGTCGGGGACGAGGCGCAGCTCCTCGTCGAGGATGTACGCCTCGGCGTGCGGCAGCGGGTGGCCGATGGGGGTGATGACCCCGGCCCCCGCGGGTTCCTGATCGGCCGCGAGTGCGAGCACGCCAACGGTGGTCTCGGTGGGGCCGTAGTGGTTGACGACGGCGGGGGCGCCGGGCAGCGCGCGCAGACGGCGTACCCACTCCCAGCGAGACGCCTCACCGCCGAGCACGAGCGTACGGCCCGGCAGCAGGTCGGCGACGCCGGTGTGCAGCGCGGCCAGGTGTGATGGGGTGATCTTCAGCAGGTCGATCCGGTCGTCGCGCAGGTGCTCGGCGACCCAGGCGGCGTCCGTGGCGTGGGCACGGGGCACCAGGTGCAGGGTGCCGCCGGTGAGCAGCGCGCCGTGGAAGACGGTGACGCTGAAGTCGAACGTCAGCGGCTGCAGCATCGACGACCGCAGCCCCGGTGCCAGCCCGAGAAGGCCGGTGACGCCCGCGACGTAGGCGGTCAGGTGCCTGTCGGCCACGCCCACCCCCTTGGGCAGGCCGGTCGAACCGGAGGTGTAGATCACGTAGGCGAGCGTGTCGGGGTGCCGGATCACGGCGGGCGGCGTGTCCGGGAGAGCGGCGATGATCTCGGCGTCCGCGTCGAGGTCGACGACGGGAACATCCGTCTGAGGGACGTCCAGCCCCGACCTGGTCAGTACGGCCGTCGCGCCGGAGTCGGCGATCAGGTGGCGGAGCCTCTCCTGGGGGTGCTCCAGGTCCAGCGGGAGGTAGGCGGCGCCGCTCTTGAGCACGGCGAGCACGGCCACGGCGAGGTCGACGTCGGTGTCCAGGAGGATCGCGATCGGGGTGTCGGGGCGGGCCGTGCCCGCCAGGTGCCAGGCGAGCCTGCTGGACCTGCGGTCGAGCTCCGCGTAGGTCAGCGTGCGCCTTCCGGCGTCGGCGACCGCGACCTGGTCGGGCCGCGCCGCCACCTGAGCGGCGAACGCCTCGGTCACCGACGCGAACTCCGCGGAGGCGCCTGTTATTAGCTCGGGAGCTCCGCCCCCTTCGCGGGACTTCGCCGGCACGGCGGCCCGCACGAGGCGGTCGTGCTCGCCGGGCAGCAGGATCGGCAGCCGGCCGAGCGGGGTCGCCGGATCGGTCAGCGCAGCGTCGAGGAGGCGCCGGTAGCGCTCGGCGAAGCCCAGCGTCCACGACTCGTCGAACAGCGCCCTGGCGTACTCGATCCGCCCGTCGATACGGCCGTCCACCTCGGCCAGGTCGATCAGCAGGTCCACCTTCGCCGTGCCGTTGCGCAGCTGCCCGTTGGTGACCAGCGAGGGCAGCAGGTTGAACACGATCTGGTGCAGGGGAGCGCCGGCGCCCTCGGCGTGATCAGGCCGCACCTCCTCGACGAGCCGCTCGTAGGGCACCTCATCGTGGTCGAGCGCGTCGAGCACCGTGGTCCGCACCCGCTCGACCAGCTCGCCGAAGGACACCTCGGGCCCGCAGTCGGTACGCAGCAGCAACGTGTTGACGAAGTTGCCGATCAGCGGCTCGAGCTCGGGCAGCGGCCGCCCGCCCACGGGTGACCCCACCACCACGTCGGCCTGGCCGGCCAGCCGCGAGAGCAGCGCCTTGAGCCCGGCCAGCAGCACCACGAAGGGGGTCGTGCGGAGCTTCCTGGCCAGCTCGTGGCAGGCGCGTACGGTCTCCTCGGGCAGCACGAAGCCGACGTCGCCGCCGGAGTGGCGGGAGATGTCCGGGTCCGGGGCGCGCGGCGACAAGCGGAGCGGTCCCGGCAGCTCGCCGAGTTGTTTGCGCCAGTAGCCGAGCTGGTCGGCCAGCTCGCCACGCTCCCACCGGTCACGCTGCCAGCCGGCGAAGTCGCCGTACTGGATCGGCAGCTCCGGCAGGCCGGAGCCGTGCCCTTCGAAGGCCGCCAGAAACTCCTCCTGGAGGATCGCCACGGAAGCGGCGTCGAAGGCCACGTGGTGCACGGTGAAGAAGAAGTGGTCCGCCTCGCCGCCCGTGCGGATCAGCCGGGCCCGCCACAGCGGGGCGCTGTCGAGGGCGATGGATCGGGCGGCCTCGGCGGCGCGTACCCGGGCCAGCTCGCCCTCCGGTGCACGAGCTCCGTCTCGCAGATCGGTGACGGGGATCTCGATCGGCACCTCTGGCTCGACGACCTGCACGAGCCCGCCGTCGCGCGCGGTGAGCCTGGTGCGCAGGATCTCGTGGCGGCCGACCACCCGCGCGAGCGCGGCGGTGACCTCGGCGGCGTCGCAACCGGGCGGGAGCGGGGTGCCGAAGCCGATGTTGTACACCGCGAGCCCGGATTCGAGCTGATCCAAAAACCAGAGCCGCTCCTGCGCGAAGGACGCGGGAAGTTCGTAACCGCCGGCCGGATCCATGGGCGTGCTCACCGTCTAGTCGGCCCGCTCGAGCTCCTGCATGGCCTCACGAAGGCTGCGAGGCCGCATGTCCGTCCACACCTTGTCGATGTAGTCGAGGCAGGCATTTCGGTCGCCCGAAAACCCCTCCTCCCGCCACCCGGCGGGGGTGGGGCGGTTCGCGGCCCAGATGGAGTACTGATCCTCGTCGTTGATTACGACCTTGTAGTCGCCCCCGGGCATTGGCACGCCTTCTCCCTTTCGCGGTGCCCGGGATTTCCGGGCATGCCAAAGAATGATGTGGGACTGCAGACCGTGAACTGGACAAGTTACGGCCACACTGCGTTGGCAGCGTACATTCTCGACACTGACTGCGATGTTTGCTCGAAACGCCAGAAGCCTCGCTGATTGAAGTAGATCAAGACCGGCAAGTCAAGAGATGTCATGGAATCACGACGTTGCCCGGTCAACTGTGCGATTGACAGGGCAACTTCCCTATTGCCTCGTCGGCGCAGGCTGTGGAATATTGGCCCCGCCCAAATCCCGTAACAGCGGAATGGGACAAAACAGACGTCACGTGCGTTTCATGGAGTTCATCCTTACTTCGCGCCAAACAGGCAGTGAGAGGGGTCTATCCGGATGACGGTGCATAGCGCCCTGCCCAGTCCGCAGGCGGCCCACGCCCCATGACCGACCCGGCCTCGCTGGTCGTCATCGGCACAGGCGGTCTCGCCCGAGCCATCACCTACGCCTTGGCCGTGATCCCCCAGCCGCCGATCCGGGTGTCCGTGGTGGGCCGCGATCCCGTCAGGGCTGGCGAGATCTGCTACGTCTCCTCCGCCCGGGCCGCGGCATCCGGGACGGCCGCGGAGTTCCGCCCTGTGGCCGTGGATCTGACATGCGCTGACGCCCTGACGGACGCGCTGGCGGCCGCCGCGCCCGCGGGTGTGGTGCTCGCGGCCTCCAGCCAGTCTCCCTGGGAGTCGCGCACCTCCCCCTCGGCGTGGACGGCCCTCGTCCAGCGCGCTGGGTTCGGCCTGACGCTGCCGTTCCAGGCCGACTCTGCCCTGCGCGTCGGCCGGGCCCTCGCGGCCACCGGCAGGGAGTCGTGGTTCGTCAACGCCTGCTTCCCCGATGCCGTCAACCCGGTGTTGAGCGCCGCAGGGGTGCCCGTGCTGTGCGGCATCGGCAACGCGGGACTGCTCGCCGCCAGCTTGCAAGCCGCGCTCGGCCTCCCCGACCAACGGGAACTGTGCGTGCTGGCACACCACGTCCACCTGTACACCCCGCCGTCACCCGCGGACGAAGCGCTGGCCTGGCAGGGCGACCAGCCGCTCACCCAGGTGAGCGCGCTGCTCGCGGCCCAGCGCGCCGCCGGGCGAGCCGAGCTCAACCACGTCACCGGCCTCACGGCGGCACGTCTGCTGAGCGGCCTGCTCGCCGGGGCCGAGATCGACACCAACCTGCCAGGACCGCTCGGGCTGCCGGGCGGCTATCCGGTACGACTCGCCCGCGGCCGCCTGCACCTGCGGCTGCCACCTGGCATGGACCGATCCGAGGCCGTGGCGTTCAACCAGCGCGCCGCACTGCGCGACGGCGTCGTCGTCGACGGCGAGCGCCTCACCTTCGGCCCCGCCGCCCGGGAGGAGCTGGCCCGGCTGGCGCCGGAGATCGCCGACGGCTTCCCCGTCGCCGACCTGGCGTACGCGGGCGATGTCCTGAGCCGGCTCCGCGACCGGCTCCGCGACCTGGCGCCCGAGCAGGACCTCCGAAGCCTCCATCCCGTCACCCGCTCATAACAACTGCTTCGAAGGGAGCGGAGCTCCCGAGATAATAAGAAGGGCGTCAACGATGCCGAACCACGCAGCGAACCTGTTGCTCGACTTCTACGATCGTCTGCCCACCTCGATCGCGGCCTGCGTCGACAGCACCGAGCCCGTCAGGGACGACACCGGGTTCTCCCCCGGTTTCCTGCTGCCCGAGCCGGACGCGGACGTCGAGAGGTTCTTCTCCGTGGCCACCGCCCGCTGGCAACCCCTGGGGTCCTATTCCGGCCATCGGCTGAATCTGCTCGACCTGACGTGCAACCCGGCCACGGGCACGACCAAGACCTTCCCCTCGCTGCTCATCGTCGCGCGGGCGGTTGAATACATCAGGCGGTACGGCGAGGCCGTCACGATCTTCTCGCCCACGTCGGCGAACAAGGGCGTGGCGCTCCGCGACGCCGTGCTGCGCGCCATTGACGCCGGGCTGGCCGAGCCCGAGCAGTTGCGCACGGTGATCCTGGCGCCACACTCGTGCCTGGCCAAGTTACGCTCCAGCAGGCTGTCCACCGACCCGGCGCTGCGCGCGCTGAACCCCATGCTGGTCTACAGCGGGCCGGAGCCGGAGCGGGTGAAGGCGATCGGCCGGGCCTTCACCGACAAATACGCGGGCGACCTCAGAGCCAGTGGCCAGAACCTGTGGTTCTCGCTGGAGCTGGGCAACTACCTGGTGGCCGACACCGCCAGGGCGTTCTTCGAGCAGCAGGCGGCCCCGGCGGGCACCACGCCCCGGCTGCACGCCCACGCCGTCTCCAGTGCCTTCGGGCTGCTCGGCTACCACCGGGGCAGGGCCGTCCTGGAAGGCTCGGGCGCGGTGAGCCAGGACTCCAGGCCCGCCAGCCTGCTCGTGCAGCACCTGGGCACCCCCGACATGGTGCTCAACCTGCGGAACGGCGGCTTCGACCGGGCCAACGCGCCCGCCTACGAGCGCGACGGCGGGCTCTACCGCCAGTCGGCCGACCCGCGGTTCCCGCAGGTGACCTACGACCCCGACGAGGTGCTCGACCCGACGTTCTACACCCACAGGCCCGCGACCTCCCCGGAGATGAACGGGTTGATCGAGCGGTTCGGCGGTGACGGCATCGTCGTCTCGCTGGCCGAATGCGTGGCGCGCTACCCGGAGCTGCGCGAGCTGCTCGCCGGCTCCGGCTGCGAACTCCCCGCCGACTTCCGGCAACTGCGCGAGTGGTCGCTGGTGATGGCCATGACCGGCGTGCTCAACGCGATCGACCGCGGCCTGGCCGACCCCTGGGACGACGTCGTGGTGCATGGCTCGGGCTGCTACACCGCGGCGGACTACCTGCCTCTCGAACCAGAGGCGATGATCGAGGTCGCCGATATCGAGGACGTCGCGGCGGTGGTCTGCGGGTGATGGAGGACCGGCAGCACGCAGCGGACGGGATAGCCGTCGTCGGGATGGCGGGACGGTTCCCCGGCGCTCCCGACGTGGCCACGTTCTGGCGCAACCTGCTGGACGGCATGGACACCGTGCACGACTACACCGACGCCGAGTTGCGCGCGCTGGGCGTCGGCGAGCGCCTGCTCGCAGACCCGGCGCACGTGCGCGCGGGCGGGCGCCTGCCGGACGTGGCCGGGTTCGACGCCGAGTTCTTCGGCGTGCCGGCGGCCGAGGCCGTCCGCATGGACCCGCAGCACCGGCTTTTCGTCGAGCAGTCCTGGGTGGCGCTCGAGGACGCCGGGTGCGACCCTGCCTCCTACGACGGTCTGATCGGGGTGTTCGCCGGAGGCGCGGTCAACAGATACTTCCTGTTCCACCAGTTCGGCGGGGACCCCGACGAGCCACTGGACCCCGGGTTCGCCGCCGACTACCTGACCGCGCAGGCGGCTTACAGGCTCGGGCTGACCGGGCCCGCGGTCACGGTGCAGACCGCCTGTTCCAGCTCCCTCGTCGCGATCTGCATGGCCGGGCAGCAACTGCTCGAGTACCGCTGTGACCTGGCGCTCGCGGGCGGGGTGAGCGTGATGGAGCCGAGGTTCGTGCACCGGCCCGGTGGCCTGGTCTCTCCCGACGGCCGCTGCCGCGCCTTCGACGCCGACGGGCAGGGCAGCGGGTACAGCAGCGGCGTGGCGGTGCTCGCGCTGAAGCGCCTGGAGGACGCGCTCGCCGATCGCGACCAGATCATCGCCGTCCTGCGCGGATGGGCGGTCAACAACGACGGCGGCCTGCGGGCGGGATTCGCGGCGCCGGGGCTGGACGGGCAGGCGAGCGTGATGGCGGAGGCGCTGGCGGCGGCGGACCTGACACCGGCCTCGATCGGATACGTCGAAGCCCACGGCAGCGGCACCGCGGTCGGCGACGCCATCGAGGTGGCCGCCCTCGCCCAGGTCTTCGCGGAAGAACCGCTGCCTCCACGCTCTGTCGCCCTCGGCTCGGTCAAGACCAACATCGGCAACCTGGACGCCGCCGCCGGCGCCGCCGGGCTGATCAAGACCATTCTCGCCGTGCGGCACGGCGTCATCCCGGCCAATCTCCACTACGACCGCCCCAACCCGGACATCGACGTCGACTCCTCGCCGTTCTACGTCCCGGTCAAGAACGTCGGCTGGCAGGCGGAGGTACGGCGGGCCGGAGTGAGCTCCTTCGGCCTGGGCGGCACCAACGCGCACGTGATCGTCGAGCAGGCGCCGGCCGAAGCCCCGAGGCCGGAGGCGGGCGGGTGGCACGTGCTGCCACTGTCCGCTCGCACCCCCGAGGCCCTGCGCGCGGCGCGGACGCTCCTGGCCGAGCACCTCGCGACCGCCCAGGGGATCCGCCTGGACGACGTCGCCTACACGTTGGCGACCGGGCGGCGTGCGTTCGGCTGCCGGGCCGCGGTGCTGTGCCGCGACATCACCGAGGCCATCGCGGGGCTACGCCGGCCCGACGGTGACATGCCCGTGGCCGTCGATGCGCCGGAGGAGCTGCGGCGCACGGCGGCCGCCTGGGTGGAGGGCGCGGGCATCGGCTGGCCGCTGCCGGACGGGCACACGACGTCGCTGCCCGCCTACCCGTTCCAGCGGGCGCGCTACTGGCAGGAGGACCGATCATGACGTACCACGACACCGCCTCGCTGGCCCGCTGGTTCTCCGACCCCTCTCCCCGGCCGGGGGCGCGGCGGCAGCTGTTCTGCCTGCCGTACGCAGGTGCGGGGGCAAGCGCGTTCCGAGGCTGGGCGGCCGCCGCGGGGCCCGAGCTCGAGGTGCTGCCCGTGGTGCTGCCCGGCAGGGAGAGCAGGTACACCGAGCCCTTCGACGTCGACATCGCCGAGCTGGCCTCGGCGATCGCCGCGCGCGCCGACCGGCCGTACACGATCTACGGCCACTCCATGGGCGGCAGGCTGGGCTTCGAAGTGGTCCGCGAGCTGCGCAAGCGCGGCCAGAGGCAGCCGCTGCGGCTGTGCCTCGGCGGGTGCAGGCCGCCCGACATCCTGGAACCACTGGCCGAGCTGTCGTCGGTCAGCGACGAGGAGTTGCTCGGCCGGCTCGCTGAGCTCGGCGGGCTGCCGGAGGAGATCCTCGCCGAGCCCGAGCTGTGCGAGCTGATCCTGCCCGTGCTCCGCGCCGACTTCACCTGGCTCGACACCTACGAGTACGAGCCCGAGCCGCCGATCGAGGTGCCCATCGTGGCCTTTGCCGGCGCCGAGGACCACTCCGTCACCCCCGACGACATGCGCGGTTGGGCCAGGCACACCACGGCCGACTTCGACCTGCGCGTCGAGCCCGGCGGCCACTTCTTCCTCCACGAGCGGCGAGATCACATCCTCAAGGAGGCGCTGGCATGAGCGAGCGCAGCGAGCGACCAAACAAACACAGCCGATCCTGCTCGCTCATGCGACCGACGAAGGAGGGCGCATGAGCGATCACAGTGGTCACCGCATGCCGCTCGGCGCCACCGGCTGGTCGGTGTGGCGCGAGGCGGTGTTACGCAGTACCGGCTTCCCCGCCGACGGCCTCGACAGGCTCTCCGCCCCCGCGTGCGCGGCGGCCGCCGACGCGTTGCTGGCGGGCGAGATCGGTGCGGAGGTTTTCGACAAGGCGCTGGAGCAGGCCGTGCACGAGAGCGCCAGGGAGCTGGGCGGCATCGCCGCCGACCCGCTGTTCCGCGAGGCGATCACCTGGCAGAACCGGGGTGTCCTCGTCTCGCTCGACGCCCTGGTGCGCGGCGGCCCGACGCAGAAGCGCGACTCCCGCAGGCGCAAGCGCGAGCGGATCGTGGCCAAGTACTGGCAGCGGTACTGCGCCAAGAACGAGACCGTTGGCTTCTTCGGCCCGGTGACCTGGGTGACGTGCACGCAGGACGGGCCGACGGTGACCGCCGCACCCGGCCGGGGACTGTTGAGCGACCGTCGGGTGCGCTTCGAGGACTGGGCGCTGCGCTCCTACATGGAGGTGCTGGCGGACGATCTCCTGATCCGCCGCTCGCTGCCTCCCGCCCTCCAGCCACATCTCACGCTGGAGGGCCGGCTGATACGGCGTCCCGCCCAGCCGCCCTTGCCCGTGTCGGCGGCCGAGGCGGCGTTGCTGTCCCGGTGCGACGGCAAACGCAGGGCGTCAGACGTGGTCGCCGACGTGCTCGGCAAGGCGGGCATCCGCACCGAGGAGGATGCCTATCTGCTGCTGGAACGGCTGGCCGAGCGCGGCGTGCTGTCCTGGCGAGGCGACGTGCCGCAGTCAGAGCACGCCGAGCAGCGGCTGGGCGAGCTGCTGGCGGGGATCGAGGATCCCGGCGCGCGCGAGCGGGCGATGGCGGGTTTCGGCAGGCTCGGCGCCGCCAGGGACCGGGTGGCGCGCTCGGCGGGCGACCCGGAGGCGCTCGACGCCGCGCTGGACGCGCTGAGCGCCGAGTTCACCGAGATCACGGGTACCGCCGGCGAGCGCAGGGCGGGCCAGACCTACGCCGCACGCGGCCTGGTCTACGAGGACACCACCAGGGACGTCCGGGTGACCTTCGGCGAGTCGCTGCTCGAGGGCATCGCCGGTCCGCTGGAGCTGATGCTCGGCGCCGCCCGCTGGCTGACCGCCGAGCTGGCTCACGCATACGGCCAGGCGCTGCGCGAGCTGTTCGAGGAGCTGCGTGCCGACGGGCCGGTGCGCCTGTCGGACCTGTGGTTCCTGGCGCAGGGCATGATGTTCGGCGCTGGCCCCAGGCCCGTCGACGCCATCGCCGAGGAGTTCGCGCGCCGCTGGTCGGAGCTCTTCGGCCTGGCCGACGTGGCACCGGGCACGGCGGAGCTGACCTTCACCGCGCGGGAGCTGTCCGCCTCGAAGACCTTCGCCGCTGCCCGCCCCGGCTGGTCCGCCGGCCGGCTGCACAGCCCTGATCTGCAGATCTGCGCCGAGAGTGTCGAAGCGGTGAACCGCGGCGACTACCTGGTCGTCATGGGTGAGATGCACGCGGCCTGGGCGACGTTCGACTGTTCGGTCCTCACCCTCGCCCATCCCGACCCGGGCGCGCTGCGCGACGCGCTGACCGCCGATATCGGCCCACGGCGGATCAGGCCCCTGTACCCCGTCGACTGGCCGCGCTACACGGGCCGGATTGCCCACTCGCTCATCCACCCCACGGACTGGGATCTCGGCTGGACCGCCGCGCCGGGCACCGATCCGGATCGGCTGCTGCCGGCGGCGGGGATGCTGGTGACCGAGGAGGGCGCGGGCCTGGTCGCCACCGCCTCCGACGGGCGGTCCTGGCCGCTGATCGAGGTCTTCTCCCAGCTGGTGTCGATGCACGCCGTCGACGGCTTCAAGCTGGGCGGCGCGGACCAGCACGGGCACAGCCCGAAGATCACCATCGATCGGCTGGTCGTGGCCCGCAGGACGTGGCGGACCACGGTCGACGCCACGGGCTTGGCCGACGTCGAGGGAGAGCGGGCCAGGTATCTGGCGGTGCGCGGGTGGCGGCAGCGGCTCGGACTGCCTGATCGGGTCTTCGTCAAGCTGAGCACCGAGATCAAGCCGACGTACGTCGATCTCACCAGCCCGGTCTTCTGCGACCTGCTGTGCTCCATGGTCCATGCCGCCCGCCTGGCCGCCGGGCAGGACGTGCAGCTGGTGGTTTCGGAGATGCTGCCCACCCCCGACCAGGCCTGGCTGCCCGACGCGGCGGGTCGCCGTTACTTCACGGAGTTGCGGATGCAGATGGTCGACCCCCTTCACGGAGGCACGGGATGACTCTGGCGGACTTGGTGCTCGCTCAGGCCGCGCGGCGCCCGCAGGCGCCCGCCGTACGGCAGCGGCAGGACGTGCTGACCTACGGCGAGCTCGCCACCATGGCGGGCGGGCTGGCAGCGCGGTTGCCGGAGGTGGGCCCTGAGCGGCTGGTAGGGGTTTGCCTACGGCGGAAGCCGACCATGGTGGCCGGGATCGTCGGTGTCATGGTGGCAGGCGGCGCGTACGTACCGCTCGACCCCGATGCCCCCGCCGCGCGCAGGGAGCAGATCGTCGAGGGGGCAGGCCTCGGCATCGTGGTGGTCGACGAGTACACGGCGGACCTGTTCGAGGGAATGGACGTGCGACTCGTCCTGGTCGACGGCCCGGCGGCCGTACCGGAAGGCCCCGGACCCGCGCTCTCCGGAAACCCCGCCTACGTGCTGCACACCTCGGGCTCCACGGGGGTGCCGAAGGGCGTCGTGGTCAGCCATCTCAGCGCGTGCGAGTACGTGCGCTACGTCATCGAGTCCACCGGCGTGGACGAGCACACCCGCGCCTTGGCCTTCGCCTCGCTCGTCTTCGACGTGTCGGTGCAGGACATCTTCGTCCCGCTGGCCGCGGGCGGCGTCGTCATGCTCGCCGACGAGGTCGACAGGCACGACCCGGTGCGGCTGCAGCGGTTCTGCGCCGAGCACGAGATCTCGTGGGGTTGCCTTCCGGTCTCGCTGCTGCCTTTGCTGGACCCCGAAGGCCTGCCCGCGTGGCGGACCCTCATCACCGGAGCCGAGGCGCCCGGGCCCGAGCAGGTGGAGCGGTGGACCACCGGCGGACGCAGGTTCCTCCACTACTACGGTCCCACCGAGACCACGGTGGCGGTCACGGCGTTCGAGGCAACGGGGCGATGGGAGCGTCCCCTGCCGATCGGCAGGGCAATGCCCGCCCATCGCGTCCATCTCGTGGACGAGGAGCTGCGGGAGGTGCCGCCCGGCGTGCCGGGCGAGCTGCTGATCGGCGGCCCCGGCCTGGCCCGCGGCTACCTCCGGCAGCCTGGGATGACCGCCGAACGATTCGTCCCCGACCCGTTCGGCGGCGAGCCGGGTGCCAGGCTCTACCGGACCGGCGACCTTGCCGTCCTGCAGCCCGACGGCGAGCTGCTCTTCCTGGGCAGGAGCGACGGGCAGCTCAAGATCCGCGGGCAGCGGGTGGAGATCGGCGAGGTGGAGACCGTCCTGCGCGGACATCCGCGGATCGGGCACGCCGTGGTCGAGGCGGTCCAAGCCCCGGCGGGGACCAGCCTCGTGGCCTTCTGCACCCCGCTCGGCGAGGAGCCTCGACCGGAGCAGGTGCGGGAGTACTGCGCCGAGCGGCTGCCCGACGTGATGGTACCGGCCCAGGTGCTGTTCCTCCCGAGCCTGCCCACGTCGGCGTCGGGGAAGGTGGACGGCACCGCGCTGCGCGCGCTGCTCACCAGCCCCGCCACCGGCCGCGGCGCGCGTCCGGGCACGCCGCTGGAGCGCGACGTGGCCGAGGTCTGGTCGCGGGTGCTGGGCCTGGAACCCTGTCTCGAGGACGACTTCTTCGCCTGCGGCGGTCACTCCATCAGCGCCATGCGCCTGGTCAGCGGCCTGCGGTCGGCGATCGGCCGAGAAGTCACGGTGGAGGACGTCTACGCCGCCCGCACGCTGGGGGCTCTCGCCGGCCTGCTCGCCGAGGCCCCGCCGACGACCGATGACCTGCCTGCGGACAGCCCGCCCGCTCTGACGGCCGCGCAGCGACGGCTGTGGTTCCTGGACCGGCTCGCGCCCGGCAGCGTCGCCTACAACATCGGGATCGCCGAGCGGCTGCTAGGGCCCCTGGACGTGGCCGCGCTCGAGCGCGCGCTGACGGCCGTGGTCGAACACCACGACGTGCTGCGCTGGCGAGTGCCGGACGCCGGCGGCGTCCCTCGCGTGGAGGTCGACCCGATCGGACCGGTGTCGCTGGACGTCGAGGACGTCGCGAGCGAGAGCGAGCTCCACGAGCGGCTCGCCGCGGCGGCGGCCCATCGGTTCCAGCTGGCCAGAGGCCCGCTCTGGCGGCCTCAGCTGTTCCGGCTCGGGCCACGGGACCACGTGCTGTCGGTGACCTTTCACCATGCGGTGTTCGACGGCTGGTCGCAGCGGCCCTTCCTGGAGGACCTCGCCCGCGCCTATGCGGGCGAGCCCCTGCCTGAACCGCCCGCCCGGTTCGCGGACTACGCGGCGTGGCGGGCCAGGCGTGACGGGAGGCGCGGCAAGGCCGACCTGGCCTGGTGGGCCGAGCACCTGGAGGATGCGCCGACCGTTCTGGACCTGCCGAGGGACCGTCCAAGGCCGGCCGTACAGACCTATGCGGGCGCGCTGGCCACCGCTGCGCTCTCTCAGGCGACCACTGCCGCGATCCGCGACCTCGCGACCCGGCTGGGCACCACTTCCCCCAGCGTGCTGCTCGCCGCCTTCGCCGAGCTCGTGCGCCGCATCACCGGGCGCGCCGACATCGTCGTCGGCACTCCGGCGGCGGACCGCAGGCACGAGGCATTCCACGACCTCGTCGGCTTCTTCGTCGACATCGTGCCGATCAGGCTGCGGGCGGCGGAGGGGGCCGGCTTGGCCGAGCGCGTTCGCGATTGCGCCGACGCGGTCATCAACGCCCTGGCCAGGCCCTCCGCCACGATTGAGTACATCGTCGACACCCTTGCGCTGCCGCGGGACCCCGGCCGGGCCCCGCTGGTGCAGGTGCTGTTCAACGTCTACAACTTCCCTGAGCCGCGGCTCCGCCTGCCCGGGCTGAGCTCGACGGGCATCGGCACGGCGCCTGCGGGTTCCCCCTTCGACCTGACCGTCTACGTGGTGGAGCGCGAGGGCCGCTACGCGGTGGACATCGTCTACAACACCGACCTGTACACGGCGGAGCGGATCGACGCGCTGCTCGCCGCGTACACGACCCTGCTCGGCGCGGCCGTCGCCGATCCCGGCAGTCCGGTGGAGTCCTTCGCGCTGCCCGGCGTGGAGGCGCTGGCGGAAGGCATTGCCGACGAGCCGGTCGAGAGCACGCCGGCGACGGAGAGCGGGCACAGCGAGCCGGCGACCGACACCGAGCGGCTGCTCGCCGGGATCTGGTGCGACGTGCTCGGCCGTGGCGAGGTGAGCGCGACCGACAACTTCTTCGACGTCGGCGGCACGTCAATGGCCGTCGTCGTGATCCGAGACCGGCTGGCCGCGCTGACCGGGCGCCAGACCACGGTCGTCGAGCTGTTCCGCTACCCGACCGTGCGTGCCCTGGCCGCTCACCTCGACGGCGCGTCCGGGCACCCAGAACTGAGCCGAGCCGATCGGCGTGCGGGTGCACGCCGCCAGCTGCGGGACAAGCGCAGGAGGAGACAGTGACAGAGTTGTCGCAGGACGCCATGTACGAAGACGCCGGCGGGGAGCCCATCGCCATCATCGGCATGAGCGCCCGCGTGCCCGGCGCCAACGATCTCGAGCAGTTCTGGCGCAACTTGATCGACGGCGTGGAGTCGGTGACGTTCTTCACCGACGACGAGCAGCGCGCTCGGGGGGCCACGCAGGCTCAGCTCGACAACCCGATGTTCGTGAGGGCCGCGCCGGTCATGATCGACATGGAGCATGTCGACAACGAGTTCTTCGGCATGAGCACGCGCGAGGCGGAACTGGCCGATCCGCAGCAGCGGGTCTTCCTCGAGCAGTCGCATGCGGCGCTCCAGGACGCCGGTTACGATCCCGGCCGCTACGACGGCGCCATCGGGGTCTACGCCGGCTCCGGCCCCAGCCAGTACCAATGGCTGAACCTGCAGACCAACCCCGACCTGGACAGCGAGGCGCTCAAGCTCGGCATGTCCATCGGCAACAACATCGACTACGTCGCCACCACGGTCTCCTACCGGCTGAACCTGCGCGGCCCCGCGATGACGGTCACCACCGCCTGCTCCTCCTCGCTGGTGGCGCTTCACCTCGCCTGCGAGGCGCTGCGCGGCGGCGAATGTGACATGGCGTTGGCCGGTGGCGTGTGCGTCGAGCTGCCGCACGGGATCGGGTACCCGGCCATGGACGGCTTCACCTCGTCCGACGGGCACGTCAGACCGTTCGACGCCCGCGCCGACGGCACCATCTGGGGCAGCGGTGTCGGTGTGCTCGTGGTCAAGCGGCTGGAGGACGCGCTGGCCGACGGTGACCACATCCGCGCGGTCGTGCTCGGCAACGCGATCAACAATGACGGCAGCAACAAGATCGGCTTCTCCGCGCCGAGCCACGCGGGGCAAACAGAGGTGGTGGCCGAGGCGCTCGGTGTGGCGGGAGTGGACCCGCGCACGATCGGGTACGTGGAGGCGCACGGCACCGGCACCGCCCTCGGCGACCCGATCGAGGTGGCCGCGCTCAGCGAGGTCTACCAGCGCGACACGGACGACAGGGGCTGGTGCGGCATCGGCTCGGTGAAGTCCAACCTCGGTCACCTCAGCCAGGCCTCCGGCGTGGTCGGCGTGATCAAGGCCGTGCTGGCGATGGAGCGCGGCGTGATCCCGCCGACCGTCAACTTCGAACGGCCCAACCCGGAGATCGACTTCGACACCAGCCCTTTCTATGTCGTGTCCACCCCGTCGAAATGGGACGCGGGAGCGCATCCCAGGCGGGCTGCGGTGAGCTCGTTCGGCATCGGCGGCACCAACGCCCACGTGATCCTCCAGGAAGCGCCGCCGCCGGAGGCCGTGCCCGCCGGCCTGCCCGCCACCGGCGGGCTGCGGCCGCTCTGGCTGTCCGCCCGCACCGAGAGCGCGCTGCAGACCATGCGTGCCCAGCTCGCCGAGTTCCTCGCCGGGCAGCCCGAGCTCAGCCTCTCCGACGTGGCGTACACGCTCCGGGTGGGCCGGGCCGACCACACCCACCGTGCGGCGGTGTTCGCCGGCGACCTGGCGGATGCCGTGGCCGCGCTGGGCGACCGCAAGCGCTGCCACACCGGTACGGCGAGCGGCACCGCGCCCAAGGTGGCGTTCCTGTTCTCCGGCCAGGGCTCGCAGTACGCCGGCATGGGCGCCGAGCTCTATGCCGCCGAGCCGGCGTTCGCCGCCGCCGTCGACGAGTGCGCCGAGATCCTCCAGGCCGAGCTGGGCGAGGACATCAGGCCCCTGCTGTTCACCGAGGGCGGCGACGAGCGGCTGCGCGAGACCCGCCTCACCCAGCCCGCGCTGTTCACCGTCGAGTACGCGCTGGCCAGGCTCTGGCAGGAGTGGGGCGCCAGGCCGGCCGCGATGATCGGCCACTCCGTCGGCGAGTACGTCGCCGCCACGCTTGCCGGAGTCTTCGCGCTGCCCGACGCGCTGCGCCTGGTGGCCGCCCGCGGACGCCTGATGCAGTCGCTCCCGACCGGCTCGATGCTGGCCGTGGCGAAGGACGAGAAGGATGTCGCCGCGATGCTCACCGACGGGGTGAGCATCGCCACGGTGAACGGACCGGGGACGTGCGTGGTGGCGGGGACGTCCGAGGCGATCTCGGCGTTCGCGGAACACCTCGCGGGTCAAGGCGTCAAGTCCACGCTGCTGCGCACCTCGCACGCCTTCCATTCGCCGATGATGGACCCGATCCTGGCCGAGTTCGAAAGCCTCGTGGCGGCCGTGCCGCGCCGGGCCCCGAGCCTGCCGTTCCTGTCGAACGTGACCGGTGACTGGATCACCGCGGAGCAGGCGACCGATCCCGGCTACTGGGCCGCGCACATACGGCGGCCGGTGCGCTTCGCCGACTGCGTGGCCCGCCTGCTGGCCGACGGCGCGTGGGCGCTGGTGGAATGCGGCCCGGGCAAGCAACTGGCCGGTCTTGCGCGCATGCAGATGCGTGAGGCGGTCTCCAAGGGCGCGCTGCCGCCGCTCCCCAGCCTGCCCGCTCCCGGTGAGAGCACCGGCGACCTCTCGGTCCTGTACGGCACGGCCGGCCGGCTGTGGATCGCGGGCGTGCCGGTCGAACCGCCGACGACCGGCCGGAGGGTGCCGCTGCCCGGCTATCCGTACGAGCGCAAGTACCGGTTCATCCCGCCAGGTGAGGGCAGGGTGCCCGAGCCGAAGCGGGCCGCCGGGCCACGGCCCCTCGATGACTGGTTCGAGATCCCCACCTGGCGGCAGGTGGCACCGCCGGACCCCAGCGAGCCGATCACCAGGTGCCTGGCCTTCGTGGCCGGTGAGCGGGGCACGGAACTGGTGTCGGCCATCAGGGCGACCGGCGGCGAGGTGATCGAGGTCCGCCCGGGCGGGGAGTTCTCTGCCGGCCACGACGGAGGGGGCGGAGTTCCCGAGCCGATGACCGTGCGGCCGGGCGAGCGTTCCGACTACGACGCCCTCGTGGCCGCGCTGGCCGAGAACGGCGGGATGCCGAGTCGCGTGCTGCACGCGTGGGCGCTGGACGGCGAGCCCGCGGGCACGGACCTCGGCTCCCTGGCACAGGCGCAGGAGCACGGCCTGTTCAGCCTGCTCTGCCTCGTCCAGGCGCTGACCGCCGCGCAGGCCGCCGACGGCGTCGAGCTGGACATCATCACCGCCGGCACCGAGGACGTCCTCGGGGGCGATCTGACCAGACCAGAGCACGCCACGGTCGCCGGAATCGCCCGGGTGGTGCCGCTGGAGGTCCAGGGCCTGCGCGTGCGCCACCTCGACCTCGAGCCCACCGGCACCCCGGCGAGGACCGTCCTGGCCGAGCTGCGCAGGGACGCCCCTGGCGACGTGCTCGCCCTGCGCGGCGGGCGGCGCTGGGTCAAGGAGTTCCAGCAGGTCCGCCTGCCGAACGGCGCTGAAGGTTCCGGGCTCAGGCAGGAGGGCGTCTACCTGATCACCGGTGGTCTGGGCGGCATCGGCCTCACCCTCGCCGAGCACCTCGGCACCCGGCTCAGGGCCCGGCTGGTGCTGCTCGGCAGGAGCGGCAACGTCACGCCCAGGGCGGCGGCCACTATCGCCCGGATCGAGCAGGCAGGCGGCCGGGTGACGGTGGTGCCGGTCGACGTCACCGACCCGGTGCGGCTGCGCCAGATCAGGGATGAGACGCTCGCCGCGCACGGCGCGCTGCACGGCATCGTCCACGCGGCAGGCCTGCCGGGCGGTGGCATGGCCGAGGTCAAGGAGCGCGCCGCGGCGCAGGCCGTGCTCGATCCCAAGCTCGCAGGAACGGTCGCGCTGTGGCAGGCCTTCGGCGACCTCGACCTGGACTTCGTCGCTCTGTGCTCGTCGGTGACCGCGATCAGCGGCGGTTTCGGCCAGGTCGACTACTGCGCGGCCAACGCCTTCCTGGACGCCTACGCCAGGACCGCGCACCGGACCCGCGTGATCAGCATCAACTGGGGCGCCTGGCTCGAGGTCGGCATGGCCGCGGCCGCCGCACCCGCTGCCGGCCTGTCCGCGAGCGCGGCGACCATCGCCGTCGACCATCCCGTCGTGCGCGGCCGTACCGGAGCCGAGTGCTCCGGACCGCTCGCCGCGGCCACGCACTGGGTGCTGGACGAGCACCGCATCGGCGACGTGCCTGTGCTGCCGGCCACCGGCCAGCTGGAGTGTGCGCGGGCCGCGTTCGCGGCGGCCGTGCCCTCCCCCGGCGACGGACACTCGGTCGAGCTTCGCGACGTGGTCTTCCTCGAGCCTCTCGCAGTGCCCGACGGGACGACCGCCCAGCTCACCGTGGCGTTCTCCGACGGCTCCTCCTTCGAGGTGCGGGCAGGCGGTCGCAGGCACACCCAGGGCGCGGCAGCCTGGATCCGGCCCGAGCCTGCCGCGTCCACGGACCTCGCCGCGGTGAAGAGCAGGCTGCGCGCGATCAACGCCCAGGGCGAGGAACACGGCAGCGTGCTGACCTTCGGCCCGCGCTGGCGATCACCGGAGCTGATCTGGCTCGGCGATGACGAGGAGCTCGCGCTCGTCGAGGGGACCGAGCAGGTCGCGGCGGAGGTGGACCGCTGGGGGCTGCACCCGGCACTGCTCGACGTCGCCACCTCCTTCGGCAGCGGCAGGGGGACCGGCGCCTACCTCCCGCTGAGCTACGGGCGCCTGCTCGTCAGGTCGGCCCTGCCCGCTCGCTTCTACAGCCATCTCCGCCGGAGGGGCGACGGCGGCGGCGGTGAAGTCGTCACGGCGGATATCACCCTGCTCGACGAGTCGGGGGCCGTGCTCGTCGAAATCGAGGAGTTCGTCCTGCGCCGCATCGACGCCGAGGCGGTCACCGGTTCGCTGGCGGTGGGCGGCCCCGGCTCCACCGCGACCGGAATCGCGCCTGCCCAGGGCGCCGAGGCGTTCGTCCGCGTCCTGGCCGCGGACCTGGGTCCGCAGATCGCCGTCAGCGCGACCTCTCTCGACGAGATCACCAGGCGGGAGCGCCTGACCAGGGAGAGCCTGGAGTCGCACGTCCCGGAACGCCAGGAGGACTTCGTGGCGCCCGAAGGGGAGCTCGAGGCCGCGCTGGCGAAGGTGTGGGGCGAGATCCTCGGCGTGCCCGAGGTCGGTGCCGACGACGACTTCTTCGACCTCGGCGGCAACTCCCTGGTCGCCGTCCAGCTCATCGCGCAGGCGCGGTCGGTGGCCGGGGTGCGGCTCCCGATGCGCACCCTGTTCGAGGCGCCCACGGTGCGGCAGATGGCGGCCAGGGTCGAGCAGCTCAGGGCGGAGCGGCAGGCGGAGGCCCCGGCCACGACCATTCCGCGCCTGTCGAGGGGGAGGTAGCAGGTGCTCGGCGAGTCGATCGCAGCCCGCTTCTGGGCCGTGGTGGCGGAGCATCCAGGGCGCACGGCTGTGCTCGGCGACGACGGCGCGCTCACCTACGCCGAACTGGCGCAGGAGGTGCGCGCCGTCGCGGCGGCCGTGCAGGGGGCCACGCGCGTCGGGCTCCTGCTCGGCCACGGTCCCCGCATGCTGGCCGGCATCCTCGGCACGCTCACCGCCGGCGCGACCTACGTCCCGCTCGACCCCGGCTATCCGCATGTACGGCTGGCACGCATGGCCGAGCTGGCCGAACCCGACCTGCTGCTCGCTCTGCCCGAGCACAAGGATCTGCTCCCAGGGGCCGGCGACATCGTGGACGTCACGTCCCTGCCTCCGGCCCTCGAATTCCAGCCGGTCGCCGTGGACCCGGATTCGCCGGCGTACATCCTGTTCACCTCGGGGTCGACGGGCCGGCCGAAGGGCGTGGTGCAGACGCATCGGGGGGTGATGTTCCAGATCAGGACGCACACCGCCAACCTGCGCATACAGCCGTCCGACCGGCTCAGCGTGGTCTCCTCCTTCAGCTACGACATGGCGGTGACCGACAGCTTCTCCGCCCTGCTCAACGGGGCCGCGGTCGTGCCAGTCGACCTCCGCGAGCACGGGCTGGCCCACCTGGCCGAGGTGCTCTCGGAGCGGGGTGTCACCATCTACCACTCCACCCCGACCGTCTACCGATACCTGCTCGACTCGCTGTCGCCGCAGGACGTCCTGGCCGGCGTGCGGGTCGTCCTGCTCGGCGGTGAGGAGGTCGTCCACGACGACCTCGACCGCTTCCGCAGGCACTTCACCGACGACTGCGTGTTCGTCAACGGGTACGGCGCCACCGAGATCTCCTTCGCGGTGCAGAACCACCTGACGTCGGCGGACCTGGCGGCAGGCAGGGGCATCGGGACCGCGGTGGTGCCCATCGGCTTTCCCCTCGACGGGGCGGAGATCGTCCTGGACGGGAGGTACGCGGAACCCTCGCAGGTCCCGGGAGACTCGAAGGATTCTTCGCGAGGTCTTTCGAGAGGCTTGGAGGGCTCCGAGGAGGGTGAGATCGTCATCCGAAGCGCCTTCCTCGCGAGCTACCTGGGCGCTTCGGAACGAGACCAGGCCAGGTTCGGCCGCGACCCGGACGGCACCCGCTGCTACCGCACAGGCGACCTGGGCCGCAGACTCCCCGACGGTCGTATCGCCTACCTCGGCCGGCTCGACAGGCAGCTGAAGATCCGTGGCCACCGCGTCGAGCTGGGCGAGGTAGAAGCGGCTCTCGCCGAACTGCCCGGGGTCTCCAGGTCCGCCGTGACGACCCGCGAGATCCACGGCGAGCGGCGAATCGTCGCCTATGTCCTCGGCGACGCGATCGACACGACCGCGCTGCGCCGCGGCCTCGAGCTGGTGCTTCCTGATTTCATGCTGCCGTCGGCCTTCGTGGAGGTGGACTCGCTCCCCCTGACACCCACCGGCAAGGTGGACACCGACGCCCTCCCCGCCCCGCCCAGCCACCAGACCCCGGCCGAGGGCCCGCGGCTCGCGGGCCCGATCGCCCCGCTGGCCGAGCACGTCACCGCAGCCTGGCAAGCCGCCCTCGGAGTGCAAGCGCTCGACTGGGACCAGAGCTTCTTCGACGCCGGCGGCCACTCACTCCTCATGGCCAAGATCCAGCACCACCTCGAACAGTCCCTGGGCAGGCGTATCCCGCTGACCACGCTCTACGCCCACCCCACGATCCGTTCCCTGGCCCAATGGCTCGCCGACGAAGCAGCAGAGGGGGTGAAGGGCGGAGAGCGGGCAGACACGGCCACGCGCCGGCCACACACTCCCGCCGACCGAGCGGCACTCCGCCGCAAGCGCCGTGGCACTCGCGACTCCTGAGAACGCGGACACGGTCCGACCCGGCGACCGCAAGACCGCCACGAGAGTCGGTGCACCGCCTGAATGCGGTGGAGGCGGATCAGCGTGCCGCGCCACCGCGAACTCCAGAACGTTCCGACCTCGCCCAAGCACGGGTGAGGCCTTGATCGACGGGTGACACGACGGATGCCGGAAGGGACAATACAAAAATGCGGACCTCTGCCGTGGCGATGTTATCGGCCCTGCTCCTGACGGCGACGGCGGCGTGCGCGCCCGCAGTGGCGCCGCCGACGCCCTCCTCCGCGGCCCCCCAGGGGGTACTCACGCAGACGGAGGACCAGATCGCCCGTACAGCGGCCAGCCTGCGTCAGCTGGACGATATGCCGCTGTACGAAATGACCTACCACGGCGACTATGACGCCGAGGCACCGCTTACCAAGGAGGAGCTGGCCAGGAAAGGGGACGGCTGGGCATGCTCGCTGTTCCACCGCCCCGGCGAATTCGGCAGGAACTTCGACTGGCAGCCCAACCCGGCCATGGTCGTCCACACCCGCCCGCCGGACGGCTACGCCTCGCTCTCCCTGGCCGACGTCTCCTACCTGTTCCCGCCGGGCGCCCGGCCGGACCTGAGCGCCGCCCAGGACCGGCGGCGGCTGGCGCACGCGGTGCTGACCCCGTTCGACGGCATGAACGAGAAGGGGCTCGTCATCGGCCTGGCCCAGGCGCCCGACGCGCGGCTGCTCGCGCCCACCCCGGGACGCACCACCGTGAGCGGAGTGCGGATCATCCGGCTCATACTCGACCGGGCCGCGACCGTGTCCGAGGCGATCGACGTGATGGGTCGCTACAATCTGGACTTCACCGGCGGCCCGCAGCTCCACTACCTGATCGCGGACCGGGCGGGCAAGTCCGCGGTCGTCGAGTTCGGCAACGGGCGCATGAACGTCATCGAGGACCGCTACCTCACCAACATCACGATGAGCGGCGCCGACCGGGCCGCCAAGCTGGCCGACCGCCGCTACCGGCTCCTCGCCGAAGGCGGCGACACGGACGCGATGGAGCTGCTCAGGAGGGTCGCTCAGCCCCACACCCGGTGGTCGATCGTCTACGACCTGGATGACGCGACCGCCAAGATCGTCACAGCGCAGCAGTGGGAACGCGTGCACGACTTACGCCTCTCCGCGGGCGGTTAGGTCGGCTCAGGACATGCCCCATGCGACCTGAGGCCGGCGAGCCCTCTGGAGCGAGGTCCCCGGCGAGGTGAGGCCCCCGATCGAGGAGCTGCACGCGAGCCGTGGTGTGCGCCGCCCGGCCGTGCGCCGAATACGGCCGGCGCGCCCGGCGCGGGCGGCAATGCCGACGCCTCCGGCCCAGGGGGACCCTCCGCGTGAGCCCGTCACCATGACGGGCTCAAACGCCATCGCGCTGTCGCAACGAGGTAGGACAAGCTCGCCGTGCGCACGAAGCAACGATCCTCGTCGCGGCGATCCACGAATGGCTCTGATCAACCTTGATACCGCGCCCTAAGGAACTGCAGAGAAGCAACTCGTAGCATTCCGTTCGCGGTCGATGATCTGGTACGGGCGTGTCGGCAGAGACCGTGCCAAATGTCGACGGCGAAGCATGATGCGATCTTGCCGCATCTGGAAGAGCGGCAGACCACTGTCAACGGCCGGGTCAGCTCCAGTCGGTCAGCAGGCGCTGGAACTGCTCGTTCGCCTCTACCGGATCGAAGTCCGGCATGGCCTCGCGCATGAGATCGTGCGTCTGGCGCTGGGCGTCCGCGCGCGCCGCCCGCACCGCCAGGAGCGTCTGCTCGGCCAGCTCCTGGCTGCTCAATCGCGTCACGCGGGGGCCGTAGGTGATCCCGAGGACCCGGCCGTTCACGTCCACGGTAGCCTTGACCTGGCCTTCCGCCGTTTCGCCCGCCCCCACGATCTGGTCGAGGTCCGCCTGCGCCGTCTCCAGCCAGGCCAGCACCCGCTCACCCTGGCGGGCCACGTCGTCGATGTGCTGGTCTGTGATGTCGGCGGGGTCGAACTGTTGGCCGTACACGCTTGCCTCCGAGCCTATTGAAGAAGATCGCGGGCGACCTGCTCGACCCGCCCGCGTACGAAGGTCTCGTCGAGCGGCTGGGGCAGTGCGGCGGCGCTTTCCGCCGCGTCCGCGATCTCCTGCGCCTTGCGCGCCGCGTCCTCCTGTGCCGCCCGGAGCACGGCGGCGACCTCACGGCCGAGCGCCGATTCTCCGAGCCGCATCGCCCGCGGGTCGATGCGCAACCGGGTGAGCCCGCCCTCGCCGTCGGCGGCCGCCTCGAGTAGCCCGTCCTTGCTCTTCGCCAGACCCTCCACCTGTCGAATCGCGGATTGGGCCGCCTGCAGGTCGCGTATGACCCGCTGACCTTGGGCGAAGTATTCGAGCAGGTACTCGTCGTCGTTGTCGGGCGTGGGTGGCCGCATGTCGGACCTCCGTCTGTCAGGAGAGCGGACGGCCGCCCAGTCTAGACACATACGACCGCGATTTTGACATGGAGGTTCACGTCTCATGAACGGCAAATGTTGTATAGATCATGATGTGTGACGATATGGTACTTCGGCATGACGGGACTTGAGATCGCCTTGGGGGCTGTGGGGCAGGAAGCCTCCCGGATCAGGACCCATGGAGAGGACTACAACGCCGCGCTCGAGCCGCTCAAAACTCGCGGCGATGGGGTGTCCTCGTTCGGGGACGATGGTCTGTTCGGCATGTTCACGAGCATGTACGCCGAGTGCCGCGCGGTGTCGATGGCCGCGCTCGCAGGGCTGTCCACGGTGATGGCGGATACAGGCGACGGCCTGCACGCCGTGGTCAAGAACACGCGCGACGGCGAGGCCGCGAGCACCGAGAACGTCCAAAACCTCGGTCGCACATGGCTGTAGTGCTTCCCCCGGCGGCGGCCGGGATGATGCAGATGCTCGGTCCATGGCCGAACATGGACGAGGACGACGTCAGGGCCGAGGGCAACGCCGCGCGGGTCGCCCAGTCCAGTACGGCCCCCGCGGCGAGCGGTGCCGATTCGGCGGTCCGCGCTACGCAGCAGGTTTACCGCGGCGAGTCCGCCACCAGCATGGAGAACCACTGGAACAGGACCGGTGCGCAGGGCGGCCACGTCGCTCAGGCGAACGCTGCGATGAAGGTGATGCCGGTGGCCTTGGACGGTACCGCTTCCGTGGTGTCGGCTGTGAAGGTGGCGGCGGGCACGCAGGCGGTGTTCACCGCAGTCGGCGTGGCCAAGGCGCTGGCGTTCGGCGGAGCGGTCGGGGCGACCGTCGCGACGGCCCGGGTGCTGGCATCGCGTCAGGCGGTCAGGAAGATCCTTCGTGAGGGCAGCGAGGGCACCGGCAAGGTGATCGCTCCCATCGTGCGCCGCCGGGTCACCGAACCGATGCGCCGCATCCTGGACGACCTGCGAGGCCCAGGAGGTCCCGGATCACGCCTGGCCGCGGCCGGCCCGCGCGGTGTCGTGCCCTTGCGGTCGTCTGGTCTGCGGAATCCGTCCGGACCTCGGTCCGTCAAGGACGGCATCGCCCAGATGGGCCGCAGGAACAACAGGGATAACCAAGGCAATGGGCGTGGCAGGGGCAGTGGTGGCGGAAGCGGCCGCAGCGGGGGCTTCTTCTCTCGCAACTCGAACAATGGCTCACGCCATGACGGAAGAATTCACGGCGATCCGCCTACCAGCGCCAAGGGCATGACGGAGGCGGACGCGAAGCGCGCCAGAGATATGTTGAAGAAGAGCATCAAGACGAGGAAGGCCGAGGAAGAGAGAAAGGGCTGGGAGGCCGGGCACGCGGAGCGGATCAGAAGGGAAGAAAGGGCTCTCAAAGACCTCGAGGACAGCATACGGCGACGTCAGTTCGACGAGACGCCCAGCTCGTCGTCCAGCGGGGGCACGTACAGCGGGGGTTCCCAAGCCAGCGCCGACCGCTACCCCACTGATGCCGAGTTTGAGCAGCAGAAGAAGAACAGGAGGTGGTAAGGCCGATGCAGACGCAAGCAGGCGAGGATCTGATCGAGCGCATCCTTGCACATCCGGCAGACGCCGACCTCGTGGGCTCGGCGGCCAACGACCTGCTCAGCGAGCTGTACGCGGGATTCCCCGTCGAGAACCTCGCCAGACTTCTCCACAGCGGTGATGACCGGATCCTGCCGACGGCGACCTGGTTGCTGTCGGAACTCGCCGAACTCGCCGCGCCGCTGATCGACGAGGTTCCGGCCCTCCTCTCCAGCCCGATCCGCACTGTGCGATACGACGCGATAGCAGTGGTGCTGGAGAACGCCGACGAGCGGCACGGGCCCATCATCGCGCAGGTCATGAACCTGAGCCGAGACGCAGACAGCGCCGTCCGTTGGAAGGTCCTCGAGTTCCTGACCGAGGCCTCGGTCGAGCAGCTTGAGGCAGGGGCGGCATGCCTGCCCCCCGGTCAGGTCAAGGAGTTGGCCGAGTGGCTGATTCTCCAGGACGACGAGGAGCCCGATCTGGCCGGCATCGTCATCCGGCTCGAGGCAGGCGACCCAGTGACCCGGCTGTTCGCCGCGGCGGCCGCCGCGAGTCTGTCCGACGAGGAGGATACGAACCTCTTGGAGCACGCGGCCATGGTCGATGAAGAGGAGATCCGCTCGTTCGCCCAGGAGCGACTGAGCGAACTGCGCGAGGATGTAACCCACTAGGTGTGTATCAAAGTTGATCAGGGGCCGACTCGGTCGGCGCGGCCTCCGCGGGCCCGCGCCAGCACTTTGACCACCTCGATCTGCGTGGGGCTGTTGATTCTCCCGATGAACTGGGTTGTGGCGTTACCAGCAATATGGTTGTGCAGGCCGCGCGGCGTCTGGGTGGCGAAGACAAGGCCGAGGCCGTACTTACGCGCCTGTGAGGCCAGGGTCAGCGTGCTGGCCAGCGCTTCGTCTCGCCTCATCACTGCGACCGATGAAACTGATGACGGAGACGCGTGCCCGCTTGCCCGTAGACGGGCTGAGCAACTGCTCGGGGTTCGGCGGCGATCTGATCCGCGCGGTCGATCTGGCTGACTTCCAGCGGCAGGACGGCGAGCAGGCCAAGAAACGCGGCGAAGTCCGCGCGCCGTGGCACGGTCAGTGGGGTGTCATCAGGAGCACCTCTCGGGTGGTGCCGCCGTCTCGAGTGACCAGGCGGTACGTGCCGGCGTCCGTGACCTCGAGGCGCCAGGCGGAGCTGCGCCCGCCGAGGGGACGGCCGGTGCGCGAGTCGACGATCCGGTAGTAGCCCTCGTCGATGTGCACGAAGCGCCAGGTGTCCCCCAGCCTCTTTCGGTTGGCCGGGTCGGTGATCAGGAGGTCGCCGACCGGCTGGATGCGGAACTGCTGGCAGGCTTCCCCGCGCCAGGTGAAGGTCTGCACGGCCCCGTCCGGCCGATCGCAGGCGTCGAGCACGCGGCCGGCCAGCTTGTTCTCGATGCGGGACCAGCCGCGGTCGGTGGGCAGGACCCGGAACTTCTGGCAGTCGTTGTCGAGCCAGCCCCATTGCGCGACGCGGGCACCGTCCGCGTCGACGCAGGCGGCGACCTCGGCGACCTTGTTGCTGTGCCGGTTGAGGATGCTCGACCAGCCGCCGCCCCGATATTCCAGGCGCCACTGCCGGCACGCGTCTCCCACCTCTGGGGCTGTCAGCCGGATATCCGCACCCTCGTAGCCGCAGGTGGGGTTGTCGACCGAGTCTGCACCGTCGCGGCTCACCAGCGTCACGTACGCGGGCCCGCGACCGTGGCCTCGGTTGCCGCTGAGCGGGTCGCCGAGGTGCGGCCAGCCGCCGTCCCAGGAGATCGGCCGGACCGAGCCCTTGGGCAGCGCGCCGTCGTCAGCGTCGTAGTAGTGGTGGACGTACAGGTCTGGTTCATTGCCTTGGCGCAGCAGGACGTCCCCGCCCCCGGTGCCTTGGAAGCCGTTGTAGCCGCGCAGCAGTTCGGTGCCACCGCCTTGCAGGAGCGGCACGCCGTCGCGGTCGACGTACGGTCCGTGGAGGCTGGTCGATCGGCCGACGACGACGCGGTAGTCGGAGTTGACGCCACGGCAGCAGAAGTCGAAGCTGGCGAAGAGGTACCAGTACCTTCCCTTGCGGACGATCGACGGGCCCTCGACCGCCGCGCCGCCCCGGGAGGCGAGCGAGTACAGCGTCGTGTCCTGCCCCGACAGCAGGCCCGTCGACGCGTCGAGGCGGCGCATCTTGATGCCGTCCCAGAACGAGCCGAACGACAACCACGGCACCCCGTCCTCGTTGAAGGTGACGTCGGCGTCGATCGCGTTGAAGTTGTCGGACGTGCTCGAGCGCAGCACCATGCCGCGATCCACCCAGCGGTAGTCCGGACTGTCGGGGTCGAGGGTGGCGTTGGTGGCCAGACCGATGACGGAGTTGTTCGTTCCGAACGAGGAGGCGGCGTAATAGAGGTGGTACTCGCCGTCGAAGTAGGTGATGTCCGGTGCCCAGAAGTCGCCCGGCGTGACGCCGAGCTCGTCCACCACCCACTGCGGCGGCGTGGTGAAGACCGTTCCGAGGAGCGTCCAGTGCACCAGGTCGGTGGAGCGTCGGATAGGCAGATAGGTGCGGGTCTCGATGTCGCCGGTGATGATCTCGTAGTAGTACCGGCCCTGTCTGATGAGCGTCGGATCGTGGGCGATCGGGTCCGGAGAGGGCTGCGCCGGCGGCCCAGCGGCTGCCGCCGCTGCCACCGGAGCCCCCGAGGCGGCCGGGACCGCCAGCACCGCCGGGGCCGTCGGGGCCGCGCCGAGCAGCACCCCGAGCAGCAGCGCGGCCACAGGGCCCAGCACGCGGGGGCGGCGGCTCATCGCTGGTTTCCCGCAGCCTGGGGGCGGGTCGCGTGCGCCGCTCTCGGCGTCGTAGGTGATGGCGGCGTCGCCAGGAACCCCACCGTGCCAGGCGGTGCCGTACGCAGCCGGTTCATAGAACCCCACTCAACGTTATCGTTGACGTTCCGTCGCCAGGTTGGGAGTAGCGCCTAACTCGGACCAGAATGGTGGCAAGTGTTAGCGCAAACAGGACGACCGTCAAGACCGAGATGAGATCCTGCGGGTCACGCGGACGTCCCGGCAGCCTGTGGGCACCTGCTGTCTATGCCCGCACTTCTGCTACGCCGCGACGTCTCCAAGGATGCGGAACTCGCAGTCCTACGCCGCCAGGTCCGCCGGTCATGAATTCGCCTATGCGATCAGGACGCGAACCCGAGCTTGCGCAGCAGGTCCTGGTGTGCGAGCTGTCCGTAGTATTCGAGCATTTCTGCGATCCGGCCCTCCCGGAAGGTCACCCTCATGATGAGCCGGTTCTCGTAGGTGTAGCCGTCGGCGAGTTCGGCGACCATACGCTCCTCCACGATGGCCACGTCGGGGTCGTCCGTCTGGTGGAACAGGACGTCGTGCACGGCGATGCTGCGCGCCCCGGCGACCAGGCCGGTGAACGCGGCGTGCAGCGCCTCACGCCCGGAGATCACCGCGGGCAGGCCCGCGACCGGCAGGGCAGCCTCGTAGGTGGCGTCGTCGCACCAGAAGGTGACGAACTCGTCGATCCGGCCGGCGTACAGCAGCTTGCTGGAGCGGCTCCACACGTCCTCGTTCCGCGCTCGGGCGGCGGCGAGGTCGGCGGCAGTGATGGAGATGGTGTTCGGCGTCATGACGTACTCCTTTTGGTAGTGAGATGGTGCTGGTTCAGGCGACCGCGCCGATGCCGCGCGGGGGTGTGGGGGTGCCGTGGATGCGGCGCGCGTAGCGCCGGAACGAGCGGCGGCCGAGCAACGGCAGCAGCCGGCGCAGCGGCGCGGGAAGCTTGCCCATCTCGATCCCGATCACCTCGGGATCCCCCTCGTAGAGCATCATCCCGAAGCCCAGGAACATGAGCCGCTTGGGAATCGAGGACATGCCCCGAGCGGTGAACTCCTCCCACTCCTCGGCCGTGATGTGCCGGGCCATGATGGGCAGCAGATGGGTCTCCTCGGCGTGCAGATGCTCGAACAGCGCCGCGCACATGCTGGACAGGATCCCGGCCAGCGCTTCGCCGTCCGAAGCCGACGCGGTCCGGCGCCAGGTGCCGAGCGCCTCGTGCGCCTGCTCCAAGAGCGCCGCCACCTGCTCGTGCTGGCTCTGCATCACGTGCACCAGCGGGGCGAGCTCACCGGGGACCCGGGCGAGCAACACATCCCACAGCAGATCGTCCTCGACGCTGTGGTGGTGGTGCAGCAGCGACAGAAATAGGGTCGCGTGGGCTGCCACGATCGAGGTCCGGCGGTGGTCTCCCCCGGCGACGGCGCGTACCGCCGCCGGGGACAGGCCCAGCTCACGGCGGAAACTGGAGTGCGCGACCCGCATCATGCGCACGTCGGTCAGCCCCTGCCCGTGGAGCCGCGGCCCTTCGGTGGTCTGGTGTTCCATGCTGCTTCCTCTCTGATGAGGACAGCCTGCGGCCACGCGCTTGGAAGGCACCCCGTTTTGGCTTGGACGCCACCTCCCGGCGAGCGATGACGTGCCGTAGCGTGACCGACGTGCGCTATCAGGTGTTGGGTCCGGTCGAGGTGCTCGATGCCGGCGGGGACCCGGTCCAGCTCGGCGGCCAGAAGCAGCGGGCGCTGCTCGGTCTGCTGCTGGCCGCCCGCGGCCGGGTCGTCTCGGTCGGCCGCCTCATCGACGAGCTGTGGGCCGACGAGGCCCCGCCGAAGGCGCTGACCTCGGTGCAGTCCTATGTTGCGAACCTCAGGCGGGCGCTGGAACCCGACCGTCCAGCCCGCGCACCCGCCCAGGTCCTCATCACGCGTCCGCCCGGCTACGCCCTCGCGACCGGCTCGCTCGACTCCATCGAGTTCGAGACGCTGGCGAGCGCGGCGCACGAATCCCTTGCGACCGACGCCGCGCATGCCCGGGAGCTCCTGCGCACCGCCGCCGGGCTCTGGCGCGGTGAGCCGTACGCCGACGTGGCTGTGGCGTCGCCCGGCTTGGCCGCCGAGGCCGCCAGGCTCGGCGAGCTCAGGCTGCTGGCCACGGAGGATCGGTTCCGCGCCGAGCTCGCGCTCGGCGTGCACGCCCGGCTGGTGGGAGAGATCGAGCAACTGGTGGCCGCGCAGCCGCTCCGTGAAGCGGCCTGGGGGCTGCTCGCGGTTGCCCTGTACCGGTCCCAGCGCCAAGGGGAGGCGCTCGACGCGCTACGGCGGGCCAGGCGGCTCCTCGCCGAGGAGCTCGGCGTGGACCCAGGTCCGGAGCTGAGACGGCTCGAGGAGGCGGTGCTGCGCCACGAACCGTCGCTGGAGGCCAGGCCCGCTCCCGTCACGCCACCGGCATACGGCACATCGGCCGACGCCAGGCCACGCGCCGACGCGTCCGGGCTGGTCGGCCGGGAGGAGTGGCAGGCACGCCTCACCGGCTATCTCGTCGATGCGAGCGCCGGTCGCGGCACCGTGGTGCTGCTGACTGGGGAACCAGGCATCGGCAAGACCGGCCTGGCCCGCGCCCTCACCGCGACCGCCACCGCGATGGGCTTACATACCGGATGGGGACGATGCGAGGAAGCCGTGGGGGCTCCCGCCCTGTGGCCGTGGTCGCAAGCCTTGGGCCCGCTCCTGCGCGCCGCCGGGCCGGCGGCGCGGCTACCGGCCCTGGCGGCCCTGCTGCTCGGCTCCGACGACGGTCCGGCCGCCACCATCACGGCGATGGGCGTCGAGATGGCGGCCTTCCGGCTGGCCGAGGCCACGGCCGCGCTGCTGCGTGACGCGGGACCGACCCTGCTGGTGCTCGACGACTTGCACTGGGCGGACGGCGACACGCTGAACCTGGCCCGCCGGCTCGGCGCGATGCTCGCGGACCTACCGGTCGTGCTGCTCCTGACCAGCCGCGACGCCCAGGCCGACCACACGCAGGAGCTGGCCGAGACACTGGCCGAGCTCACCCGCGCCGGCCTCGTCCGGGCCGGTCTGCGCGGGCTGGACCAGGCGGGGGTACGGGCCTATGTCCGGCTCCGGCACGGCGTGGAAATCGCGGACGAAGTCTCCGCGGCGTTGGGGGAACGCACGAACGGCAATCCGTTCTTCCTCGGGGAGCTTGTGCGGCTGCTTGCGGACGAACGCCTCCTCACCACACCGGGCGCCGTGCGCGCGCTGAAGGTGCCTGACGGGGTGCAGGACGTCGTGCGGCGGCGGGTCTCCCGGCTGCCCGACGACGCGGAGACCCTGCTTGCGACGGCCGCGGCGTGGGGACCGACGTTCGATGTCGATCTCGTCGAGGCGGCGTCGGGGCTGACCGCGGACGCCGCGATGAACGCCACTGAAGCCGCCCTGCTGGCGGGCTTGATCGTGGCGGACGGTACGCGCCACCGGTTCACGCATGGCCTGGTCCGGGAGGCCGTCTACGTGCGGCTGCCGCCGGGTGAGCGCCGCCGGCTGCACGCGGCGATCGCCGAGGTGATCGAGGAGCGGTCCGGCGCGGCGGGCGAGACGCGCTCCGCCGAGCTCGCCCACCACCACGGCCTGGCCGGGGCCGGGCACGCCCGCGCCGCCTGGACTCACGCGTTGCGGGCGTCGGCGCTCGCGGCGCGGCAGCCCGCTCCCGCGGAGGCCGCCCGCCTGCAGGAGGCCGCGTTGACCGCGCTGACCCGAGACCCCACCGCCACCGCCACCGACCGGTACGACGTGCTCATCGGCCTCGCACTGGCCCGCAGGCGCGCCGGCTACGACCAGCAGGCGTGGGAAGCCACGCGCGAGGCAGCCGAGGTGGCCCTCGCGGGTGGGGACGTCGTCGCGGCAGCGCGGGCCGCGGTGGCGACCACCGCCGATGCAGTCTGGAGCTGGCGCGAGTACCGGGTGGTGGACGTCTCGGGCGTTACGCTGTTCGAGCGGCTGGTCCGGGAGCTTCCCCCGGGACACCAGGCGTTACGGGCACGGCTACTCGCTGCTCTCGCGGCAGAGCTCTACTACGGTACGGACACCACCGGCCGCACCGTGGCCCTGTCCACCGAGGCCGAATCCCTGGCTAGGGCCCACGGCAGCCGGGCTGACCTGGCTCGCGTGCTCGAACTCCGCCATGTCGCCTACGAGCGACCCCAGCTGCTGGCCGAACGGCTGTCCGCGGCGCGCGAGCTCGCCGACCTGGCCGGCCTGCCCGACTCTGCAGACGATCCGGCCGCCCTCGCCCGCGCGCTGGTGTTCCGCGGGCGAGACCAGATCGAGCAGGGTGACATCGCCGCGGGACTGCACGACTACCGGCGTGCTCGGGAGCTGGCGCAGACGTACGCGCTCGCCCCGGCGCTGGTCGTGCTCGACTGGGCCGGAGCGGTGGCCGACATCGCCCGCGGCCGGTTCGCCGAGGCTGAACGGGCGATCGCGAAGGCTCACAAGTTCCACGCGGGCACCACCGTCGCCGGCGCCGCCGAGGTCCCGATCGCCCTGACGGCGACGCTGAACCTGGCCCGAGGCACATTGCCGGCGATCGAGCCGCTGCTGGCCGAGTCCGCCGCCGCCACCGGTCTCGCCCTGCTGCACGAGTGGCACGCGCTGGCACTGTTGCGTTCGGGCCGGGCCGATCAGGCGCGGTCCGTGCTCGGCGCGTGGCGGCAGCAGCCGGAGGTGCCGATGGACTACCTATGGCTGACCCACCAGGTGATCCGCGCGGAGCTCTGGTCCGAGCTGGGCCCGGCGGACGCCGCGTACGACCTGCTCACACACCTGGTGCCCTACGCGGACCGGATCGTGATCGGCGGCACAGGGATCACGTTCGCCGGATTCGCCGGACACCACATCGGCCTGCTGGCCAGGGCGTACGGCGATCTGGACGGCGCGGCCGACCATCTCGGAGCGGCGCTGCGGCGCAATGAGGAGGCCGGACTGCGTCCCTTCGCCGCGGCGAGCGCCCGTGAGCTGGCCACCACCCTCAGGCGCCGCGACCGGCCCGGCGACCATGAGCAGGCGGCCATCCTGACGATCCGCGCGTCCGCGCTGACCGACCCCTGTGGATCAACCCACTAACCCCACAAGCGCTCATAGCGTCCCAACGGCAAGAAACTGCCTTTGCTCTGTACCGCGTCAAGACCATGGCACAGCGGTTTGAGCTGTGCCGGGCGAAGCGCGACATCCAGCCGCTGGACGACGTCGCAGCCCAGCTAGAGCAGCTTCTTGCGGATCGCCTCGGCCCGCTCGGCTGAGAAGACTCCGCTGTCGAGCAGGGCGCCGGCACCCGAGTCGCCGAGCAGGACGCCGCCGATGGCCATCATGTCCGGCGCCGGCTCGACGAAGTGCACCTGAAAGCCCACCGGGCGGCCTCGGCGAACTGGCCGATCTCGGGCACCAGGACGGCATGAGGCGGGTTGGATGAAGGCTCAGTGCCGGCGGCGGTGCCGGTCGAGGAAGAGGCGGACCACGGCGGCGACTTCGGTGTCTTCGGGGCTGGCGCCGCCGAAGCCGCCGTGTGGCATCGCCTCGAAGACGTGCAGCTCGGCTTCGACGCCGGCCGACAGCAGCTTGCGGTGCATGCGGACGGTGTTGGACAGGAACAGGTCCCGGGTGCCGGACTGCAGGAACGTGGGCGGGAAGCCGGACAGGTCGGCGAACAGCGGGGACAGGTAGGGGTGGGAGAGGTCGTGCCCATTCGCGTAGAGCTCGTTCACCTCCCGCAGGCTGGACAGGACGTTGTCGATGCCGGCGTTGGTGTGGAAGCTGTCGCCGGACTCGGTGAGGTCGACCTCCGGCGTCCGTAGCACCAGCGCCGCCGGCATCGGGAGCCCTTCGTCCTTGGCCCGCACCAGCAATGCGGCGGCGAGGTTGCCGCCGGCCGAGGCGCCGCCGACGAAGACGTCGGCCGGGTCGCAGACCTTCAGCAGCGTCCGGTAGACGGCCAGGCAATCGTCGAGCGCGGCGGGAAAGGGGTGCAGCGGCGGCATCCGGTAGTCGACGCTCCAGGTGGTCATCCCGGTGCTCCGGGCCGCGTCGCCGGCGGCGTGAGCGCACAGGTCGCCGCCGCCGTAGAGGAGGGCGCCGCCGTGGATGTCGAGGTAGATCGGCCCCTCGTCGGTGGCGGGGTCGCTCTCGGCGCGCAGGACGTACGTGTGGACGCCGGCGACCTGTGTGTCCTGGACGGCGACCGGCAAGGGAAGGGCGTGGTCTGCGAGCCAGGTGCGGATGTAGCCGTCGGTCTGCTCGACCAGGCGCAACCAGCCGTCGGTGTCGTCCCGTTTGGGAAGAGTGGGCGCCTGCATCGGCGGCTGCGCCAGGAATTGGCGGGCTGCCTCGCTGAGGTGCGCGGGGATCGGCAGCGGGGAGGGAACGGAGGGATTCATGGGTCGTCTCCTTCGGAGGATGCGCTTATGCGAGTTGATCGCTTGGTATGCCGATCCTCTGGATGAGGGCGCCATCTGGCTCGTAGAACAGGAAAGACGCGACTCCGGGCGGTGGCGACCAGAAGGGGTAGCGCGAGGCTCGGTCGAGGCGTCGGCGAGCGGTAGAGTCCGGACGATCACCTTCATAGCTCGATGGTGGCGACCGGGATACCGCCGCACATCGGCACATGGGCCGCAGCCGTACTGGCCGATAGTTCGAGCATCGGACTGTACTTTCGCCTCTGCACACCAGGGAGTACGCCGACACGCGTCGCCTCCGAGGCCGGGAGTTCATGGAGCCGCTACGCCCCAGCGACGACCACACCCCGTGACGCCCCACCACATAGTCCGTGTCCGGGCCTACCTCAAAGCCCGGCTCAACGAGGCGCTTCGCCGGCCCGGCATGTTCGGCGGTGAGATTGCCTTGCGCCTTCTGTTCGATCACGTGGCCTACGCAGAACTCGGCGGCCTCGTAGCGGGGACGGGTGATGTGCCGTCGGAGTACTGCGTTCTCGTGACGCAGCACCAAAGCTCGGCGTCCTTGGCCAGCTCGGTGCCAGCCAGCACGACGATCAGCTCCAGCACCCGCCGCACGATCATGTAAGCGGAGCAGTGGCAGTCCGCCGCGTCAGCGGAGCAGGAGGCGGTCCATCGCGTCTGCCAGCCAGTCGGCGTACTCGCGCAGTTCCCATTTCCTGCCGGCCATGAACGCCTCCGCCGTGTGAGTGGTGAAAGTCGCCCAGTAGATGTCGGTGGCACGTTCGACGGTCAGTCCCGGGCGCAGCAGGCTGGAGAAGGATTCGATGATGGCCCGGGAGTCGGTGTAGCGGCGCCGTTCGTAGTCCTCCCATGCCTCGGCGATCTCCAGATCGCCCGCCGCGGCCTCCCGGAACACCCGCAGCACCGGCCCGACCCGGGGAATCCAGTCCTGCGCGATTCGCGCCATCAGGCGTAGCTTTCTCTCCTTGTCGCGTTCATCGAGCAACTGCCGGAACCGGTCGTGCTGTATCAGCGGCCCAGCAGTGGCGTCGCCGGCAATGCTCACGTCGACCACGGCAAGGAGCAGCGCCGCCTTGCTGCCCTGCGCGTACACGGTCGGCGCGGAGACCCCCGCCCGCTCGGCGATGTCCTTCATCGTCGTCTCCGCGTAGCCCTGGCCAACGAAGCATTCGGTGGCGGCCGCGATCACGGCCGCCCTCGTGCGCTCCGCCTGCTCGGCACGCAAGGCCGAGTGGTACGCCCGCCTTCGCTCAGTCATGGATTGACTTTACCGCAACTTAATTCATATTATAGCTACTAAACCCAAAAGGAGCGATCATGACAGCCTCTTCCCCGTCCGCCACCGCCCCCCACACCAGGCAGTTGCTCCTCACCGGTCAGGCCGCCGCGCCGCCCGGTCCCGTCGACGTCGCGGGCATGTACCTCATGCACCGCGCATTCCGGCGGGACCTCGACCTGTTCGCCGCCGCCACCGCCGCCACCCCGATCGAGGACCGGCAGTGCTGGGCCCGCCTCAGCCGCCGCTGGCAGCTGTTCTCCAGCACCCTGCACAAGCACCACCTGGGTGAGGACACCGGGCTGTGGCCGCTGCTGTTAGAACGCGCCCGCGGCGCCGAGGCGGGCGCCGTGCTGGCCGCCATGTCCGCCGAGCACAAGCACATCGACCCCCTGCTCCACGCCTGCGACACCGGATTCGCCATGCTCGCCCGCGCCGGCGACGCCCAGGTGCGCCGAGATCTCGCCGGGCACACCGCCGAGCTGCGCGACCTGCTGCTGGCGCACCTCGCCCACGAAGAGCGCGACGCGATGGCACTCGTCCAGGCCCACCTGACCCAGCACGACTGGGAGCGCCTCGACAAGGAGCACTTCAGCGCCCAATACAGTCCGCGCGACATCCCCGCGGTGCTCGGCTGGATCGTGCACGGGCTCCCCCCGCACGCCGTGCGCCTGATGCCAGGAGGTCCCGTCCTGCGCGCCGCCGGCAGAGTGCTCGCCCGGCGCTTCGCCCGCGCCGAGCGGCGTACCTTCCATCACGTGTCCCCGGCGGATCGGCCGTGACCACCCGGTCGAGCGTGCTCACCTGGGCCAGCCGCAACGCCGCCAGGGCGCACACCTTCCTGTTCCGCCACACCCGGGCCGCTTCGGGCACCGCTTCCGCGGCGGCGACGTACTCCGACTGACCGTGCGCGGCCGGCGCTCCGGGCGTTCACCATCCCCCTGCTGCGTATCCGCGACGGCCGGGACTACATCGCCCGAAGACCGCGAACCATATGCCGCTCCGGCCACCGGTCGTCAGAAGGCTCGTGGGGAACAGGCACAGCGTGGACGTTCTCGTCCCAGGGCACTCTGGCTTGGACGGTGTGGTGGCAATGGACAGAATCGGCCAGAGTGAAGTGGCCATTGGTCTGAAGTGAGCCACGCTCGGCGAGGCCAGACCTGACAACCCGACGCTCCGCACACGATCACGCAGTCCAGACCGCCGGGGCACCCCTGAGCATCTCGAAGCGAAGCCTGCATCGAGAGAGAAAAAACCGGCAGCCGCCCACGCATTCCTTACGCCATTGCGGCACCCATCGAGTCAAGGAGAAGTCACCATGTGGGATCTGCTCACCGCCCGAGATGATCTGAGTAAGACCGAGGTACGACCGATGCCGGCACCAGAGCTGGTAGACGGTGAGGTTCTGCTGGAGGTCGAACGATTCGCCCTCACCAGCAACAACATCACCTATGGAAGGGTTGGCGACAGCTTCGGTTACTGGCGGTTCTTTCCAGCTCCGCACGGCTGGGGCCGGCTGCCTTGCTGGGGATTCGCCCGGGTGGTGCGCTCGCGCGCGCCGGGCGTCGCAGAAGGCCTCCGGGTGTACGGCTACCTGCCGATGTCCACTCACGTCACGATGCGGCTGACGCCCGGCACCGCTCGCGCCGACGTACCTGACCGGGCGTACGTCGACACCGCGGCACACCGCGCCGAAGGGTCGGCGACGTACAACACCTACACCGCGATGCCGGCTGATCCCTTCGACAACCATCGAGCCGTGTGGCGGCCGCTGTTTTCCACCGCCTACCTGCTCGACCACGACCTATCCCAGGCGGAACCGGCTCAGGCGGCGGCACCCACCACGGTCGTGCTCTCCAGCGCCTCCAGCAAGACCGCGATGGGACTGGCCTGGCTGCTGCACCGCCGCCAGATCCCCGTGGTCGGCCTAACCACGGCCGACAAGGTCGCTGCACTGACCCGGCATGGGCTCTATCACCAGCTCGTCTCCTACGACGCGATCGCCGATCAGAACCTCCATGGCCCCGTGGCCTTCGTCGACTTCGCCGGCAATCCCGATGTGGTCGCCGCGGTGCATCAGCGATTCGCTCACCATCTCACTCACAGCATCATCGTCGGAGGCACCCACTGGGACGCGCCCGCACGCGGTGGTGACCTGCCCGGTCCCACGCCCACACTGTTCTTCGCACCCGAGCGGGTCCGCAGCCTGTCCGCCGGCATCGGCGGCACCGAGCTGCTCCAACGCATGGACACCGCGATGCGCGACTTCGTCGCCGCGTCGGCGTGGCTGCGCATCGTCGAACACACCGGGCCAGACGCCCTGCAAAAGATCTACAACACGGTCATCGGCGGCCACGCGAAACCCGAAGACCTTCACATCATCAAACCATCGTGAGCCGCCGCCACGCCGGTTTTGCCCTCCGCGACCCGGCAGGAGACCTGTGGCTGACAAGCACCCACGGCCGCTCGCCGCGAGGCAAGAGCCCCGCACCGTCATCATCGGCTTCGACATCCTGCACGACCATGGCGCGCTGCAGCGCGTCGGATTCCGTCGCAGCCGATGACCGAGACCGAGTGGCACACGCGGATCGACTGGCTGATCGTCTGGGACGATGACACCCGGGTCTTGGCACTGAAGACCGAGCTGGCCGGAAGGGTCGAGCCCGACAATCCCGGGCAGGCGCTGGCGGCACTGCGCAAGCAGACCGGGATCGACGCCGCCGTGCTCCGGCTTAGCGGGGCGGAGACGGACGAGACGGCACGCATCATCCGGTGCACCCTCGTCGCCGCGCCGCGCACGGGCGGGAACGTCCTTCCGCAAAGGCCGCTGAGCGGCGCAGGACGCGGCGATCGGCACGCCGAACCAGCCACCTGGGTCAGTGCCGTCGAGGCCGGCCTCGACGGTGGTCCGCCATGGACGGATCCGCGATGGATCGACGGCGTGGCCGAGTGGCTGAGCGCGGACCTCGGGCTCGACCTCGACGACCGGCTTGAGCAGGAGCGCCTCTGGGACCTGTCCGCGGTGCTGCGGGCGGCCACGCCGCGCGGCGACGTCTACGTCAAGTCTTCCGTCGCCACCCCGCTCTTCGCCGACGAGGGAGCAGTCACCGCCGTCCTGGACAAGCTCTTCCCCGCTCAGGTTCCCGCCGTTCTCGGCCACCACGGCGACAGGCGGCTGCTCGCACTCGCCGACTTCGGCCCGGCGATCCGACACGCGTCCGACGAGGTCAACGCTGAGATGCTGAGCTCCTACGCAGCTCTCCAGGTGGAGTCAGTCGAGCGGGTGCCGGAGCTGCGGAGCGCCGGGTGCCTCGATCGCCGCCTGCCGTGGCTGTCCGGGCAGATCACATGGCTCGGCGAGGTGGATCATGCCGCACCGCCGACCTGGTGCGATCCGGCCACCTGGGTGACGGCCGAGGAGGCCGCCCAGTTGCGCGAGTCCATGCCCGGGCTGATGGCCGCGTGCGCGGAGCTGACCGGCTTCGCTGTGCCGTACTCCTTGGTCCACGGGGACCTGCATCTGGGCAACGTGGCGCGGGGGCCGCTCGGCTACCTGTTCTTTGACTGGACGGATGCCGCAATCGCGCACCCGTTCCTCGACCTGAGCAGCCAATTCTTCCAGCCCGGCGGCAGCGCGCTCGACGGGTACTTGGCGCGCTGGGCGGACTTCGACTCGCCTGAAAGGCTGCGGGCCGCCTGGAAGTTGGCCGCGCCGCTGTGCGCGCTGAACCAGGCGATCAGCTACGCCTCTCTCGCCGCCCACCTGCCGCCTCCGGTGGAGAAAATGGTGGGCGGCGGCACCGCGATGTGGCTACGCCGGCTCCTGCGGGCGCAGGCCCCCGGCTGGGTGGGATAGGACTCGGTCGACCTGCGCGAGCACGCCCCCTCCAGAACATGACACCGATCAACAGAACCCCACTGTGGAACGCGTTGGAACGCCTCATCAGCGGCTCCACTGGTCGACCATTAAACGTGGGTGCGTGGGTATCGTCTCGACCACCAGGAAGTTACACGCGATGATCGCGTGGGCCTGAGCGGACAGGAACTGCCGCCAGGTCGGCCCAGCCCGGCGGGGGCGCCGGAGCGATACCGGCGGTGTGCAGGATCTCCCCACCGTGGAGGCCGCGATCGGGTACCCCAGCCGGAATCATCGACCTGAATGTACCGCGACGACCATGATCCAGATCCGCATATTCACCGCTCACCAGCCCCGTTCGGCCCGCGTACCGTCAACGCGACGCGAACGTAGGAACGACCGGTTTCACGGCGGTTTCACGGATCGGCCCGCCGGCACCGTGCGGTCCTGATGTGATCGGCCAGTGGCGACAGCGACGACAGCGGCAGTTCCCGATGCGTCCATGCCTGCCTGAGATCCTCCGGGGTGTAGCGGGGCAGCAGGTGAAGGTGGAAGTGGAACACGGTCTGCCAGGCCGTAGGGCCGGTAGCGTGCCAGATGTTCATCCCGCCCGGTTCCAGCGCGCGCCGCAGCAGGGCGGCGGTGTGCACAGCACCCCGCATCAGCAGACCCGCGCGGTCCGGGCCGATGTCGGTCAGGTCGCGACAGTGCTCGCGGGGGACAACCAGGGTGTGACCGCGAGTCGCCTGCGAGATGTCAAGGAAGGCGACCACGTGCTCGTCGGAGTAGACGATCTCCGCGGGGATCTCTCCGGCAACGATGCCGCAAAAGGTACAGGTCCCGGTCATGGCCGCCTTTCCTCCACTTGATCGAGCCAGAGCGTAGCGACGCCGGATCAGACTCAGGAGAGCGGGGCACGTGTACCGCGTCAAATTCAGCCACGACGGTTCTGACCTGTGGTCTTGACGGGGTCTGTACCCCGCATAAAGATCGCGTCCTGTGCTCGTCCGCCTGTTCTATCTGATCACGCTTTTCGGCTGGCTCGTGTTGCCCGCCCGCAGCCAAGCGTCGAAGAACGCGGAGATCATGGCGTTACGTCACCAGGTGGCGGTGCTGCGGCGGCAGGTCGGACGCCCGAAGACGGACTGGGCCGACCGGGCCGTTCTCGCGGCGCTGGCCCGATGGTTGCCACCGGTGCGGCGCGGTCATCGGCTGCTCACTCCTGCGACGTTGCTGGCATGGCATCATCGCCTGTTGCGACGGGCCCAGACCTACCCGCATCGGCCCGGGCGTCCGGGAACGACCCCTGGGCTTCGACCCCGCCCGTTTCCAGACGAAGCCGCCAGCCTGCTACCGGGCCTCCTGACAGCTACCCGGACCGGACTTCCACCGGCAAGCGACGACGAGCTTACGAACTCAATATTCGAGCGGTACAGGTCCGGCTGCGGCCATCCAGCGAGAAGACTCACGGGCATCCTTCTATCAAGGGCCTGCGGCGGCGGTCCGCTGGATCTTCCACAGCGGGGACGACAGACGTGGTCATCTCGTCCAGAGTGAGCTTGAGCATCGGCGCGATGGTCCCGCCGAAATTGGCTCGCGCCTGCGCCGCTTCCGCATGTCGGAGATCTCTGCCCTGTTGTGATCGGTAGTTGGCGAAGCTGACCACGTGAAGGTCGGGCAACACCAGCCACGCGTAGGCCTGATCGGGTTCGAGAGAAGGGTTCTGGATCACAAGCCCGGAGGCGTTGAGCGGCTCGTACGGTCCGGTCAGTCGGGGCGCGGCGAAGCCATAGAGCCCCGTGGGCCCGCGATCGGCTGGATGAAAGGTGTGACGCTGGGTGGAGAAGAAGAGGTAGTACCACGACTGGTGGACGATGATATGCGGTCGTTCGAGCTCGTGGTTGATGGCCTCGGCCACGATGAGGGGCGGCAACAGGGACCAAGCGCCGGCCCGTGACTCGGCCAGGGCGATGGCGCCGGTGAAGCGGTCATCCCAGGCGGTGGACGCGGCGATGAGCAGATAGTCGCGCCCGTCGGCCGGGTCGCGGAACCAGCCGGGATCGCGGAAGGCCCTGATGTTCCCCGGTGACCCGTTGGCCTCCTCCACCGGCAGGTACAGACAGCCGTCGGAGCGGAGGATTTCCCGGTGTTCGGCGTCTTCGTGCAGCAGAATCCGGTCGCCGCCGGCCAGCAGGGCGGGGCGGGCCTCGATGACGCTCTGCCGGAACGTCGGGCGTGCTTCGCCTCTCCGGCCGGCGGCCGTGTAGAACACCGATACCGTGCCGTCGGGCCGGTGGACCGCTGATCCGGACCACTCGCGGCTGCCCGGGGAGGCGCCGTCGGCGAAGGCGTGCCCTAGGTCCTTCCATCCGTCGCCGTTCTTGGCGAGCAGGCGGATGCGGGCTCGGTCGTGGCGCTCTTCGGGGTGACCGAGCGCGGGGGCCGACAGCGTCATCCACAGCTCGTAGCCGTCGATCAGGGCTGTCGAGCCGTCCTCCTCCTGGATCGGCCACAGGTCCCACAGATCGTGGCCGGGCAGGATCCGGGGGACGGCCGCCGGGTCCATGACGGGTGCCGTGGTCGCGCTGCTCTCGGCGAGCAGATCAAGGTGCCGGCGTGTCCAGTGCGCCGGTCGGCCACCGCTCACGCGGCGCCCTGCCCCCGGCGGTGACCGTCGGCAAGCCTCTGGATCATGCCGGATCTCGTCGCGGGTCTCCGCGCAGCGCCCAGCCGTCCTCGTGGGACCATGAAACGACCTCTGCTTCCACTCGTGGGGTGTGATGTGCGATGTCCTGTCGGCGCCGCTCAGCCCTTCAAGGACCCCTGGAGCAGCGCCTTGACAAAGTGCCGCTGAAAGATGAGGAAGATCGCGAGCGTGGGGGCCAGGATCAGCAGCGATCCGGCGCACAGCAGGGGGATGTCGGTGCCCCACTGACCCTGGAAGGCGCCCAGCGCGCCGGACATCGTGCGTTTGGTGGGGTCGTCGACGAGGACGATGGCCAGTAGGAACTGGTTCCAGGTCCACAGGAACAGCAGGATGCCCAGGGAGGAGATCGCCGGCATGGCCAGGGGGACGTGGATGCGCCGGAACAGCTGCCACACGTTGGCGCCGTCCATCCGTGCGCTTTCGGACAGTTCCTCGGGCATGTTGATGAAGTGGGCGCGCATCCAGAAGACGGAGAACGGCATGAACAGGCCGATGAGCGGCAGGATGATCGCCCAGCGCGTGTTCAGCAGGCCCATGTCGCGGATCTGGTAGTACAGCGGCGTGATGATGCCCTCGAACGGGAGGGTCAGGCCGAGCACGAACGTCAGGAAGAGCGCGCGGCTGCCGATCACGCGCAGGTGGCCGATGGCGAAGCCGGCCATCGTGCCCAGCAGGATCGAGATCGGCACCACGCCCAGCACGATGAGGACGCTGGAGATCAACAGCTCGTCCATGTTCGCGGCCTTGAAGGCTCGCAGGAAGTTGCCCCACTGCGGATTGCTCGGCCAGGCCAGCCCGGGCGGGTAGGTGCCCGAGGGATGCAGGGCGGTGACGAACAGGCTGAGGAACGGCAGGACGGTGACCGCCATCATGCCGACGAGCAGCAGTCGGCCGGTCCAGGCTTCCCGCCACGCGGTGATCATCGGTTGCCGTCCTTGGTGAACCATTGGATGGGAAGGGCGCAGGCGATCACGAGGAACATGAGCACCACGGCCAGGGCCGATGCCGTGCCGATCTCGCGTTCGGAGAAGGCGAGATAGTAGATCTGCAGGCCGGGCACCATGGTCGTGTTGCCGGGGCCGCCCTGGGTGGAGATGTAGATGATGTCGAAGCTCGCCAGGGCCGCGATCACGGTCACGGTGACGCAGACCGCGATCTCCTGCCGCAGGCTGGGGACCGTGATCGAGATGAACTCCCGCCACGCGCCGGCGCCGTCCAGCCGGGCGGCCTCGTAGAGGGCCGGATCGATCTTGCTCATGCCGGCCAGGAGCAGGAGCGTGCACAGGCCGAGGAGCACCCAGGCGCCGATCATGCCGACCGCCGGCAGGGCGGTGGAGAAGTCGCCCAGCCAGGCCCGGGTCACCGTGCCGAGGCCGAGGAGCGAGAGGAACTGGTTGATCACTCCGGTGGAGGCCAGCAGCCAGCTCCACGCGATGCCGGCGGCCACCAGCGGGATGACCTGCGGCAGGAAGAGCACGGTCCGCGCCACGAGGGCGAGTCGGCTCGCGGCGATGCGCCGGATCGTCGCGGCGATCGCCAGTCCGAGCATGACCGGGATGGCGCTGAAGAACACGATCAGCTGAAAGGCGTTGATCAGTGAGTCGAACAGGTCGGGGTCGGTGAAGACCTTTCCGTAGTTGGCTGGCCCGACCCAGGTGGACGGGCCGATGCCGTCCCATTTGTACAGCGAGTACTGGAACGTCAGGGCGATCGGGCGCAGGACGAAGACCGCATAGAAGGCGAGCGCCGGGACGACGAACAGCCAGCCGATCAAGCCGCGCGTGCCGCGCAGCTTGGTCGGGGGCGGCCGCCGGTGTGTGGACCGGGCGCCGACAGGCCGGGCCATCAGCTCGCTCAGTTCCCTTCGATCTGGCCGAAGTAGTCGGCTTGGACCGCCTTCAGCAGCTCTTGCGGTGTCTGCTGTCCGCCCACCAGCTTCTGCAGGTTCGGGGTCCAGCTCTTGGCGTAGATGGCGCCGGTGGCGTTGGCGATGAAGTCCATCGCGCCGTTGTCCTTGGCAATGTCCGCTCCGGCGGCCAGTGTGCTGGCGGTGACCGTGTCCGAGGACACCTTCGGCATGTAGGCGTCGGCCGGGCCCATCGGATGCGATCCGCCGACCTCGACACCGACGTCGCGAGCCTTCTGGTCAGTGGCCACCCAGTTGAGGAAGAAGGCGGCGCAGTCGGCGTTCTTAGCGTTCGCGGCGATGCCGAAGGTGAGGGGCGCTGACATGGCGGCCTGCTTGCCGCCCTGCTGCGCCGGTGGCATCAGGGAGAAGCCGACGTTACCCGCCATCTGCTTGTCGAGGTTGCCCGACTCCCAGTCGCCGTTGAACATGAACAGGCCCTGGCCGTCGATGAAGCGGCTCATCATGGTCGCGTAGTCGACCGCGTTGACGTCTTTTTGGAAGTATCCTGCCTTGACCCACCGCTCCAGGTGCTGGACGGCCTGCAGGTTCGACGGGGTGTCGATCGTGGCCCCGGGCTTCTGGAAGATCCAGTCGTTGATCGGTCCGGGCGGGCCGTAGGCGGCCATGAGGTTTTGCAGCGGGAACGCCAGGCCGCCGGTGGCTCCGCCGTTGAACTGCACGATGGGTGTGATGCCTGCGTCCTTGGCCTTGGCCAGGGCCGCGTCGAGCTCCGCCAGCGTGGCGGGCGGCGTGGACATCCCGATCTGGGCGGCGAGTTTCTTGTTGTAGAAGACGCCGGTCATGCTGAAGTTGAGCCCCAGGGCGTACAGCGACCCCTCTCCGCGCGGTCGCCCACCCGGGCCCAGGCGCAGCTGCTCGAGCTGCGAGGCCGGCCACTTGTCCCAGCCGAACGCCTGCGCGTAGCCGTCCAGGTTCTTCAGCAGGTTGTCCTTGACCAGCTCCGAGACCTGGGGCAGGCGCATCAGGTCGGGCGGGTTGTCCGCCAGGACGCGCGGGGCGTTCTGGGTGATCACCGCGAACTGGTCCTCGCGGATGTTCCACGTGACGTTGGGGTGTTGCTTGGAGAACTCGGTGGTCAGTGCCTTGGGCAGCGGGAAGCCGGTCTCGAAGTAGCCGTTCATCGTGATCGGCGCCGTACCGCAGGTGGGTGCCGCTGACTGGGACGTCGGCTGCGACGACGTGCCGGTGGCTGCGGGCTGCGGGCTGTTGCTGCCGGGAGCCGCGCAGGCGGCGGCCAGCGTCCCCATGGCGATCACCAGCGCGGCCCCGGCCTGGCCGGAGCGAACTCGTCGAGCCATGTGCATCTCCTCTGCTGCCGGGGGACATGCGGCACCGAGCTGATGCCCCCTTCGTTGCTAAATCGGGTTAGCGCCCGTAGTGTCACGGCGCGCGTCGTACGATGTCAACCCCCTGTAACAGACTCTTGACGATCGGAGGCCCTGGGTGAGCTCACGACGGGTCACGCTGGCCGATGTGGCCAAAGCGGCCGGTGTCTCACGGCCGACCGCCTCGCTGGTGCTGTCCGGCCGCGGCCGTGAGCTGCGGATCTCTCAGGACGTCGAGCAGCGTGTCCTGCGAGCCGCCGACGAGTTGCAGTACCGGCCCAACATCGTCTCCGTGGGCCTGCGCACGGGCACCACCCGGACGATCGGCTTCGTCTCCGACACGGTCGCCACCTCACGGCTGGCCGGCGACATGATCAAGGGGGCGCTGGAGGCCGCCCGCGAGCGCGGCGTCATGCTGTTCATCGGTGAAACGGAAGGAGACGCCGAGCTCGAACGCCTCCTGCTGCAGGCCATGCTCGACCGCCAGGTCGACGGGCTCATCCTGGCGTCGATGTTCACCACGACCATCAAGGTGCCCAAGGTCGTCGCCGCGGCTCCCGCCGTCCTGCTCAACGCGCTGCCCAAACAGCCCACCCACCTGCCCTCGGTCATCCCCGACGAGATCGAGGCCGGCCGCTGCGCCGCCCGGGTGCTGCTCGAGGCCGGCCATCGCGACGGCATCTACCTGATCGGCGCCGGCCCGGGCCTGCGCCAATTTCCCCCAGGAGGCGTAGCGGCGATGGAACGACTCAGGGGCATCCGCGAGACGCTCGGCGAGGCAGGCGTCAACGTGGCGGGCGGCCGCCTTTGCGATGACTGGCAACCCGAGTACGGTCTCGCCGCGACGCGGGCACTACTCGAAAGCACGCGCCCGCACGCGTTGATCTGTTTCAACGACCGGCTCGCCCTGGGCGCCTACCAGGCACTCGACGACTTCGGACTCAAGGTGCCCGCGGACGTCTCCGTCGTCTCCTTCGACGACCACCCCATCGCCACGTGGATGCGCCCCAAGCTGACCACCGTGGCACTGCCCCACTACGAGCTCGGCCGCAAGGCCGTCGACGTGCTGTTCACCCAGATCGGCCGCGACCAGGCAGACCCCGATCCCAAGGGCGAGGTGCACCGGGTGCCGATGCCCCTGCGCAGCCGCGAGTCCATCGGCCCACCATCTGCCGCGGAATCCGTCGGCTGAACGCCACCGAGGGCCGCTGTGACCATCCCGCCGCCCGGCCCGCCGCCCGGCCCGCCGCCCGGCGCCGGAGGCCCGACGGCGGATTGACGCCGCCGCTTCTGTTCCTGGAGCGGCGAACGGATTAACGTCCTCGCCTGGCGGCGCTCACGCCCCCGGGTGACCTGCGCATGCTCCGCGAATAACGGGGGATGGACTGCCGCTGCGGCGATGACGGACAGGTCGGCACCGCCAAAGCCCACACGGATCTCTACCGTCGTGTCCCCCGCCGGTCCAGCCGTCCCCGCAGCCCACGTCATGCCTTGACAGGCGCGGAACCGGCCGTAATAGTACGGCTAACCCGATTTAGCGCCAGCGTCACAACGCTGGTCTGAAGGAGGTGCAAACGGAACAGGCGCCTTGTGTGCGCCAGCCGGCACCCGAAACGCAGTGGAGGTCACCCACATGACCACCCGCCGACTCATCGCCACTGTCATGGCGGCCGGACTCTTAACGACGGCCACGCCGGCGTCAGCGTCGGCGCCCGCGGACACCCCGGCGGGTATCCAGAGCGTCACGGCGATCACGAAGGTTTACACCTACGGGCAGAAGGTGTCCGCGGTAGCAGTCGAATACGGCGAGACCGTCAACCCGCGAGAATTGGACAACTCGACGTTCTCGGTGCAGGACACGCTCTACAACTTCCGCTTCAACCCCATCGAGGACCTGCCCAAGCTGACCGAGCGGAAGGTCACCCACACCTACACCAACAACGCCGCCACCACCCGGACCGACCAGCGCTCCGTGCCCGGCCGGTACGTCATCGTCGAACTCGACCCAGAGCAGAACGCGGGCTGGACGGTGATCGTCTCCAAGTGCCCGACCTTCCTGTGCACGGTGAAAGTGAACCCGGACCTGCCCACCCAGCTGGTGCAGCGCAAGAACGTGTACGGCCGGCCAGGCCTCGGGATCGGCAAGGGCCCGCTGCTGGCCAGGGCGACGCCGGAAACCTCCATAAAGGTGACCGAGAAGCCGGTCGACCTCCTCGTAGACGAGTTCCGCTACGGCTCGTACCTGTCCGGCGGGATGGTGCTGCCGTACCACTACCACCTGCCGAAGAACTACGACCCGGCGAAGACGTACCCACTGATGGTCGTCCTGCCCGGGCACGGCATGGGCTGGGACGGCGACAACCTGACGGTCCAACTGGCCGCGGACATCCCCGCGACCGCCTGGCTGCAGCCGAAGTGGACCGGCAGCACGGAGGACGTCATCGTGCTCGCCCCGCAGCACCAGCGCGTCGGCAGCCCGGCCGAGGCGGATTTGCTGGTCAAGCTGCTTGATCAGTTCCTCGAGGACTTCGCCGTGGACAAGCGGCGGGTCTACGCCACCACTGTCTCCTACGGCTCGCAGCTGCTGTGGAACGCATTCGCCAAGCGGCCGGACCTGTTCGCCGGTGGGTTGGTGACCGGCGGCTTCGCGGTCAACGCCGAGCAGGCGGCGGCCATCGTGGCCGCGGAGATCCCGTTGTGGGTCACCCACGGCGTCCACGACCACCTGCTGAACATCAACCTGGCTCGCACGACGCGGACCCTGTTGCGGGACGCGTACGCCGCGCGGGGCAAGACACCCGAGCAGATCGAGACCCTGTTGCGGTACACCGAGTACGAAGACGCGGCATTCTCGCTCCCTGACTACCACGCCGCGTACGGACCCACCTACGAGGACGGCTCCATCCTCCGGTGGCTGCTGAGCCGGACCAAGCAACCAGCCTGACAAGCGCCCGACTCCGGATCGTGTTGCAGAGTTGCCAGGCCTCGGTCGGGTTGCTGGAGGTCCGCGCCTTCGACTGACGCACGCGGGTCAGCCGAAAACTTCTGCGACAGGTCGCAAAGATGCCCCCGCTCTGCCGCGTCCTTATGGCAACAAAGGACGCAAAACGTGCATCTACCTATTCGTCACTCAATAGGTGGTTTGACACGTTTGCCATGAAGAGCGGAGTTCCAGCGGTCGATGAAGCCTCCACATAAGATCACCACGCTGCTCGCCGTCGCATGCCTGCTGACGGCGGGCTGCGCGGTGTCCAGCGCGGCGCCTGCCCAGAACGGCCGGCGTACGCCCGTGACCGGCATCGTGCACCAGCCCGACGAGATCTCGACCGTCTCGCCGACGTGGATCGACGGCCTGCGGGTGGTCCGCGACAGCAGCAACGACCGGTCGTGCGCCTGGTCAATCGCGTACCCGCGGGTGCCGGGTGCTGACTTGTTCACCGCGGCGCTGCGGCGCATGGTGGAGGACCGGCGCGCCGAGTTCCTCCGCCAGGCGTGCGACCATACCGCCGAGCTGAACCTGGACTTCGCGTTCCTGGTCGCCTCGGGAGACGTCATCGGGGTGCGCTACACCGAATGGTGGCTGGGCGGCGCCGGCGACGGCAAATCCACGACCACACGCTGGTACGACGGGAAGACAGGCCAAGCCCTGCCTGCGGTTTCCCTCATCGACCCCGACGCGTTCGGCAAGCTCGCCGCCGGGCTCGGCACGGCGCTGTCGAGGAAGCAGGGCTTCGACTCCGGGGCGTTGCGCAGCGTCATGGCCGACGACGCCTCCCGGAGCCGTTACCTGGACGATCTGGCGTTCACCGCCCACGGCGACCTGGTGGTGACCTTCGACGAGAGCGTGGTGGGGGTGGCGCCCGCGGGGCAACTGCGGGCCGTGCTGCCTGCCTCGATCGCGCGCCCGCTGCTGTCGGACTTCGGCCGTAGGGTGCAGCGGCAGGTCGTGGAGCCCGAGCGGCACCTCGGTCTGAACGGCTCCGTCTCCCCGACGCCCACGCTTGCCCCGGCAACGGAGGGGACCGCCGACTGCCGGCAGGTCAAGTGCGTGGCGCTGACGTTCGACGACGGCCCCGGGCCTTACACCCAGACGTTGCTGGCCCATCTGGCCAAGTTCCACGCGCGTGCCACGTTCTTCGTCGTGGGACAGAACGTCGCGATAAGTCCAGACGTCGTGCGCCAGACCGCCGAGGCCGGGCACGAGCTCGGCAACCACAGCTGGTCGCACCGCGACCTGACCCGGCTGACGGCGGCCCAGGTGCGGGATGATCTGCGCCGCACGGATCAGGCCATCAAGAAGGCGTCGGACGTGTCGCCGCGTATCGTCCGGCCCCCGTACGGAGCCGTCAACGACGTTGTGCGTGAGCAGACGCCGCATCCCCTCATCCTGTGGAGCGTGGACACCCTGGACTGGAAGTACCGCGACTCCGCCCGGGTGACCCGCGCGGCCGTGTCGGGGGCCAAGCCCGGCGCGATCATCCTTTTTCATGACATCCACCCGACCACGGTGGCGGCCATCCCGCAGATCTTGCATACGTTGTCCGGCCGCGGCTACCACTTCGTCACGGTCACCCAGCTGCGCGACGAGGCCGCGAGGTGAGCGCGAACCGGCGGGAGTTCGACGAGTTCGTGGCGGCGCGCTCGGCCGCGTTCATGCGCCTGGCCTACCTGCTGACGGCCGGTGACCAGCACGCGGCCGAGGACCTGCTGCAGACCAGCCTGGCCAAGACCGCGCTTAAATGGAGCAAGATCGACGATCCGGACGGCTATCTCCGGCAGGTGATGTACCGCCAGCAGATCTCGTGGTGGCGGCGCAGGCGGGAGTACGCCGTCCCGGAGATTCCCGAGCAGGCGAACGCGGCGGACGCCACGCACGGCGTCGAGCTCAAGATCATGGTCCAGAACGCGCTCGGCAGGCTGACCGCCAAGCAGCGGGCCGTGCTGGTGCTCCGCTACTTCGAAGACCAGTCGGAATCCACCGTGGCCGCGACCCTCGGCTGCAGCATCGGCACGGTACGCAGCACCGCCCACCGGGCCCTGGCCCGGCTCCTGCAGTTGTGCCCCGAACTCCACGACCTGTACACCCGCTCGGGAAGGACCTGACATGACCACTGACGAGCTGCTGAAAGACACGCTCACCGCGGTGGCCGACCAGGCCAGGACGCCGACCGGCGTGGCGCACGCCGCATGGCGGCAGCGGACTCGCATGCGGATCAGGAGAGCGGCCACCACCGCGGCCGCCGTGGCCGCCGCCGTCACCGTCAGCGCAATCATGGCGCCTTCCCTTGTCGCGCGAGAGGACCCTCCGGTCGCGACCAGCGTTATCGCTGGAGGGATAGCGGCCGATCTCAGCCACGCCCCGCCTGTGACCCGCGTCGCCGCCGGACGCCTCACGCTCACCGCGTACGCCGACTGCGCGTCGAGTTGCGACTGGTACCTGTTCACGTACGCCGACGCGAGCGGCTACACGGCGGCTCCATGGGGATGGATCGACGTGGCGCCCGGGGGCCGGACGGCCGCGGTGCTGGAGAAGAATCTGCCCGCGCGCCGGATCGGCCTGGTCGACACCACCGCCGCCTCGGTGCGGCGCTGGATCGACCTCGGCCGCGCCGTCGCAGGCAGCGTCGCCTGGTCCCCGGACGGGAAGCGGCTCCTGGTGACCACGTACGACGCCGACCCCGGACTTCTCGACGACCCCGGCGAAGCAGGACCGTCCAGAACCGGCTTCGCCATCGTGGACGTGGCGAGCGGCGAGACCACCTTCCACAGCCTGCCTGACGACTCCGGCATGCGCAGCGACTTGTCCTGGAGCCGCGACGGCTCGCTGATCTGGGAGGACATCGGCGCCCGCCAGCAACCCCGCGCGTACTACGACCTCACCGGGCAGCCCCGCCCCGGCCCGGATCAGGAGTCCTCGAGCGACCAGCCCGCCGGGCTGTCCCCCGACGGCCGGCGCCTGGCCATGGGCGGCAGGAGCGGCTCGGCCCCCTTCGTCGCCGAAATCGCCTCCGGTCAGACCACGCTCCTGGAACCGGGCGGCGGTCAGGCCATCGTGCGATTGCTCGCCTGGGCCGACGACACGCATCTGATCGCCTGGATGGCGGACACCGGCGGCGACAAATCCCGCTACCGCCTGGTACTGGTCGACGTGACAGGAAAGCCGGAGTTCACAGCCCTGACCGGCTGGACCGACCGGCTCACTCGCCCGAGCTGGCTGCCGTCCTTCACGGAGTCCTGAATCCCTTGATGATGAGCCGGCCCGCCAGGCTCAGCTCCCAGCCGAACACCGGGATCGCCACGACCGCCGCAGCGTCGACACCTGCTCGACCAGGCCGAACATCGTGGCGGTCGCCGACGCGAACACAAGCGGCCCGCCCACCAGCCCCAGCACGAAGCTGGGCCCGAGCAGGAACGTTCAGTTGTGGATCGCGACCAGGGCCATGCTTACGGAACCGCGCCCAGTCCCCGACCCGGCTCGTCGCGGTGGCCGCCCGTCTGCGCAGCCGCCAGTGTTTGAGCACCAGCACCTATCCTTGCTCGCATGGGTGACGTACTGAAGGGGCGAGGTTGCGCGTGGGAGTTCGAGGACGGAGGGCTGCGCATTACGCCTGAGCCGGGTAAGGCGTCGAAACTGAGCATGGAGCTCGGTGAGCGGTTCGTGCCGTACGACGCGCTGGCCGATGTCATGCTGGAGCCTGGTGCACGCGGCAGGGTGGTGTTGCGGGTGGTTCCCCGGGAGGGAGCCGACCCGGTCATGTCCGCGGCAACGGGGCAGCTCCAGGAGTCGCTCGATCCGTACCGGCTGGTGCTGCCCGCCGCCACGAAGACGCTGGCCGACCAGTATGCCGACGAGATGCGCGCGGCCCTGTCCGAGCGCGGTCCGGCTGAGCGGTTCCTGATCGCCGGTCCTTCGGTACCGAGGTGTGTCAGAGAAAATGCACCAGATCGGGTCTTAAATACCCATCAGTCGCGGGAGGGGTTATAGGGGATCCTGGCGTAGTTCTCGCCGGGCTGCAACCCGGGCCTCGTGCGCGTCCTTCAGC
>NZ_JBQQBQ010000062.1:0-54456 GCF_052245915.1 Nonomuraea sp. 10N515B | reverse complement strand
ATGGCGGGAAGGAAACACCCGGTTACATTCCGAACCCGGAAGTTAAGCTTCCCCGCGCCGATGGTACTGCACTCGGGAGGGTGTGGGAGAGTAGGTCACCGCCGGACAATCTTTATAGGAAGGGCCCCGACACGTCAGGTGTCGGGGCCCTTCGTCGTTCACTCATGAGCGTAGATATTTCGGTCTTCCAGGTGGAGATGGAGCGGGCTTCCGCAGGGCCAAGGCAGGAGGAGCGATTCGCTGTCAGGGTGCTCACCGGTATTCTTCGTTCTTGGTCGTGTAAGCGTAGCCGTCGGCTCGCTGGAGCAAATGCAGATGCTTGTGTGAGGTCTTCACGAGACCACCGGCTGTCTGCACAGTGTGGCTGCCGGAGGTTCGAACGGCGACCCGGCCGGTATGCGATCCAGCGTGCTTGCCCTTCGGCACGGTCGCGCGCACGAGATCCCCGGTCTGGAACCCGTGGATCAGCTTGGTGCGGGGTAGACGCAGCCGGGGAAAGCCGAAGGCGTCGGTGCGGGTCCGACGATACGAGCCGCGCCCCGTGGCCGCAACGATGAGGACCTGGCTTGGCCACGAGACCACGTGATCGAGTTCACCCACGTGGAGGGCGTCCAGAGTGTGGGATTTGGGAGCTCCAGTACGATCGCGGTTCCATTTGGTGCGGCCACCGCTCCCATGGTGCACGGGCAGGCCGGTCGCCGCCAACGCGGTGTGGAGTGCCCAGCGTGTGGCGTTGACGGCGGCGGCGTCCCGCAGCGACGCTTTGGCTTGGGCCAATAGCCGAGCCAGCACTGCTGGGCGGTCGGCGAGGAAGTCGGTGACGGGCCTGCTGTTCTTGGCCTGGTTGCACGGCACACATGCCAGGCACAGGTTGCTGATCCGATCCGAGCCGCCCTTGGAGCGGGGCTGGATGTGGTCGATGTTCAACGGGGTGTTGCTCGCCGCGCAGTAGGCGCAGGCTCGCCCCCATTTCTCGAGCAGATACTCGCGAACCTCATAGCTGTACAGGGTCCCATGCTGGTACTCAGTACCCTGCAGCATCTTTCCCGCGGCCAGGGCGTGGGTGTCGAAGCGTACGGTCTCCACGTGGATTGCCCGCACGGGGGCAAGGTGGCGCAGCCGCTGCACCCAGCTCATCACGGTGTGCACGCGATGCCGCAAGCTCGGCGGCACCCACCCCTGCGGGCGGGTGCGGTTGGCGAACCGGGGAGCGCGGTAGCGCAGGTTGCGCGACCGCCTGCCGCGCCGGTAGGCGGCCCGAGCCGTGAGCCTGTCGCGGATCTTGCCGCCGCGGTGGTCGAGTTGGATGCCGAACAGTCCATGGCGGGTGCCGTCGTGGGTGCGAAACAGGCTGATGCCGGTGTGCCTACTGCCCTGATCGACGGCGACCTCCACGCCCTCGACCTCGGACTGTTCGGCGGTGCGGTCTTTCAGACGGATGACGAAGGGGGTGTGGCGGGCAACCACCGCGCGCCCCGACTCCAGGAGCTTGCGGGCGCGGGCGGGGTGGCACGGATCCAGCGGCGTGCCGTCCGTTGCCAGGACGAACACGCGGGGTGCGGTCTCACGACCGGCTTCTCCCCTTGTGGGGGTGACGCCCACGCCGCCAGGTGAGGCGGAGCGGGTCTCCCCTCGACCATGTTGGGCACTCCGCTGCCCGAAGGCGTCCGCGCCCCGTTTCGTCCCTGCTCCAGGGTTGTCTGCCGACGCGGATTCCAGGGTCCGCCGCTGAGGAAGCACGGCGGAGTGGATCTGCTGACGTGTGCCCAACGTAGCCACCAAGGTCACCTCCTTGTGCGTGGTGGCTGGGTCTGGTCACTCCGGCCCGTCCCCAATCAGGGGGACAGGGCCCCGGCCTTCAGACTGGGGAGCGAGTGACGAGGTACGAGGATCACTTGACAACTATGCCTGAGTTTCGAGCGTCAGGTGGCCGGCATGCCGGAGGTAGTGGAGGCGCATCGGCTGTTCGGCGACCCCGACTTCCTGCTGCGCGTGGCCGTGGCTGACCTGGCCGCCTATGAGCGGTTCTACTCCGAGACCCTCTCCGGGCTGCCGGGCGTGGCGCAGGTGACCTCACATGTGGCGATGAAGGCGATAAAGCCGGACATAGGGCTGCCGGTAGCCCCGTGAGCGAGGCCGCAAGGGGTGCGCTCCGCACGTGGGACTGCCGATAACTCCGTGAGCGGGGTACGGGGCCCGCGGACGTTCACACGGGCCCCGTACCAACGTGCTCCGGCGAGCTAGTGGATCAGGATTATTGCGGCAGGACCAGCAGCGCGTCGCCCACGGCGCGCTCCGCCCCGTCCGACGGCCGGTTGACCAGCTTGTTGCCGACGACCATCGCCGTCGACCCGCCGCCGTCCAGGTTGATGGCCTGCCGCGCGCCCAGCCACCGCATGAACTGAGCCGCCTCGTGGAAGTTCGCCCCCACGGTGACCCCAGGCTGCCGGCCGTCGATGGTGGCCAGGATCAGGCTGCCGTTCCTGGTGACCCCGAGCAGGGTACGCGGGTGGCGGCGCAGGATCATGTTCATGGAGTCGTGGCCGTCGAGCTTGGCGGTGATCTTCACCTGGCCGTTCCTGACGAGGCCGACGCCGCCCGCGACCACGTGCAGGTCCGGGGTCAGCTCGAGGGCCTTCTTGGTACGCAGGTCCACGACCTTGGTGTCGACCTTGACCGTCCAGTCCTGCCAGGCGTGCTGGTTGAGCCATTCGCCGGCCACGCCGTTGCCGTGCAGCACCCGTGTGCCCTTGGCCACCGCCGCGCCCGAGACCCGCACGCCGATGACCTTGCCGTTGGCGTCCATGACGACGTCGGTGCCGCCGGCGGGCGTGTTGGCTCCGTACTCCTCCGTGTACAGCACCAGCTCGTCCACCGCGGCGGCCCGGTTGATGCCGCCGATGACCGACCGCTCGCCGTCCTGCGAGATCGCCGTGACCCTCGTCTCCAGCTCAGTGATCTTGGCGGTGCGGCCCTTGAGCACCACGGCCGAACGACCGGGCACGGCCTCGCTCAGCAGCCGGCCGCCCACCACAGAGGCACCGAGGGGCTCGCCGCGCAGTTCCTTGGCGGTGTGGATGTTGAAGAAGCCGCCGTTGACCCCGACCACGGCCTTGGCGGCCTTGGTCATGGACGAGACGGTCTCCCGCTTGGCGACGCTGGTGCCGAGCGAGGCGGCGTACGAGCCGCGGAAGGTCGCGGCGTCGATCATGACGACCTTGACGTTCCACGGGCCGGTGGTCTTGAACCCGTCGTCGCCGAGGTAGTCGACCTTGACCTTCAGCCCCGCGTCCGCGAACTTCTTGGCCGCCTTATCGGCCTTCTTCTTGTCCTTGAGCGGCCAGAGGCCGACCCGGACCATGTACTCGGTCTTGGCGGGCGAGTCGGCCACGGCGGGCCGGACGATCTCCTGCAGGCTGGGGGTCTCCCCGATGGCCTCCACCTCGGCGACCTTGGTCTCGGCGTTCGGGAGCGTGCCCGAGTCGCGGCCGTTCGGCATCAGCACGGTCAGGGTGTAGCCGTCGGTCGAGGTGCCCGCCTTCACGTCGTAGAGGTCGATCCCCTGTGTCACGGCGGTCATGGTCTTGGTCGGCACGGGCCTTGCGCCCAGCGGGAACCTGGCCGACGGGAACTTCACCGACACCTGCTCCGCCGCGACCGAGGCGGCGGGCAGGGTGGTGACAGTGATCGCCGCGGCTATGGCCAGGCCGCCGGCGATGGTGCGTCGAGACATGAACTCTCCAGAGGGCAGTAAAGGGACCGCACCATAGTGGCGAGATCATGGTCGCCGGGGCAGGCGAACACGCTAAACAAATGCAGGGGTTACGGAATTGACATCACTTGTGGATACAATTTGTGTATGACACGCATCTGCATGTGGTGGCGGCCGACAGACGGCCGCTGATTTCGCATGCGTGGGCCGTCTCCGGGACGGCCCTTCGGATATGTGTGCGGGTCCTCTCCGAGACGGCATCGACCTCAAAGGAGAAGACCCTCATGAATGACGTGGTGCTCACGGGCGATCGCCCGACCGGCCGGCTGCATCTGGGCCACTACTTCGGCTCGCTGGCCAACCGCGTGAAACTGCAGCACGCCTACCCGATGTACGTCCTGGTCGCCGACTACCAGGTGATCACCGATCGTGACCTGCCCGGCCAGATCCAGCGCAACATCACCGATCTACTGCTCGACTACCTGGCCGTCGGGCTGGACCCGGCCAAGGTGACGGTCTTCCAGCACAGCGCGATCCCGGAGCTCAACCAGCTGCTGCTGCCGTTCCTGAGCCTGGTGTCGGTGGCCGAGTTGCGCCGCAACCCGACGGTGAAGGACGAGATCGCGCACAGCTCGCAACAGGCGGTCAGCGGCCTGATGTTCACCTATCCGGTGCATCAGGCGGCCGACATTCTGTTCTGCAAGGGCACGCTCGTGCCCGTCGGCAAGGACCAGCTGCCGCACGTCGAGGTGACGCGGCTGGTGGCGCGCCGCTTCAACGAGCGCTACGCCGAGGTGTTCCCGCTACCGGAGGCGATGCTGGGCGAGCGGCCGCTGCTCAAAGGGCTCGACGGGGGCAAGATGAGCAAGAGCCGCGGCAACGCGATCGACCTGGCGGCCACCGAGGACGAGACGGCCGCGCTGATCCGTAAGGCGCGCACCGACTCCGACCGGCTGATCACCTACGACGAGACGCACCGCCCCGAGGTGGCGAACCTGCTCACGCTGGCGGGCCTCTGCCTGGACCGTCCGCCGCAGGACATCGCCGACGATATCGGGTACGGCGGCGCCGCCGCGCTCAAGCGCCTTGTCACCGAGGCGGTCAACGAGTTCCTGCGGCCGATCAGGCGACGCCGCGGCGAGCACACTGAGGCCGACGTCAGGCAGATCCTGGCCGTGGGCAACGAGCGTGCTCGCGAACGCGCGGTCCGTAGCCTCGACGAGGTCAGGGAGGCTATGGGCTTTTGACGGCGGCGGCACCCTGCCGCCGGCCGCGACCCGGTAGTTGAGGTCCAGGAGGTCGAGCACGGAGCCTAACGGGTCTGATAGACCTTGCGCAGCGTCTCGTGCACGATCCACGTGGTCCTGGCGCCCTCGGCCAGCAAGCACACGTCTCCAGGGCTGACCTCGATCGTGGTGCCGCCTTCGACGGCGATCGTGGCACGGCCCGACAGCACCACGAAGATCTCGTCCCGCTCCACGTCCGTGACGACGCCCGGGGTGATCTCCCAGATGCCCCGGCCGCCACCGAGCTCCAGAGACGACGTGGCGGGATCGCCCGCGACGATCTGCTCGGGATCGAGCTCATCCGGGGTCAGCCGCACGTCATGGACAGGCACGGAGAACGCACCCGCGGTGGCGAGCATGCGGCCGAGGTCGGCCAGGTCCGGCATCAACACGTCAGACATATCGCCCATTCCAACACATCTGCGCGGTCAACGGCTCTCCCGGCGGAAGGACTCGAGCGCCAGCAGGGCCACATGGAGCGACAGGCACGACTCGACGTCGTCGAGGTCGGTGTCGAGAATGCGCTCGAGGCGGCGCAGGCGATCGTAGAAGGCGGGCCTGGACAAATGAGCCTTCTGCGCGGCCACGGCCTTGTTGCGGCCCGCGTCCAGATAGGTGCGGAGGATCCGGGTGAGGTCGCCGCCCCGCTGCGCGTCGTGGGCCAGCAGCGGTCCCAGCTCCCGCTCGGCGAACGTCTGCAGCCGCGCGTCGTCGCGCAGCAGGTGCAGCAGGCCGCGCAGGCGCAGGTCGGGCAGCCGGTAGAAGGCGCGGCCGTCCGGCTGGCGGACCGCCACGTCGGCCACCTGCTCGGCCTCGAGGAAGCTGCGGCGCACGTCCCTGATCGACTCCACCACCGAGCCGGCCGCGAGCACGAACGCCGATCCTGGCCGCCACAACATGCGCAGCCGCTCGGCCAGCGCCGTCAGGGCGGCCTCGGCCTGCGTTCGCGGCGGCAGCGGCAGTAATACGCCCACACGTTCCTGGTCGAGCGCCCCCACCAGGGCGGGCAGGCGGGCGTCACGACAGGCGCCGGCGGTGGCCTCGGCCAGCTCGCCCAGCTGTGCCTGGCCGTCCAGGGCCTGGTCGGCGAGGTCGGTCGGCCTGATGACCACGCTGACCAGCTTGCGTCCCGTCAGTGGCACGCCGACCGCGCGGGCGCGCGCGGCGGCCTCGTCGGGGTCGGAGTAGGCGTGGGTCAGGATGCCGGTGATGATCGTGCCGTGGGCCTGGCGCTCCAGCGACTCCTGATGGCGTTCCAGCAGCCGGCCCAGGGCGAGCGTAGTGGCGGCCCGCTCGGCCAGCACCAGGTCGCGCGGTGACGGCGCCGCGTCGCAGATCAGGATCAGCCTGCCCCAGTCCTGCCCCCGGGCCCCGACCGTGGTGACCAGCCAGCCGGAGGCCGGGTCGTACGCGGTGCGCTCGACCGGGGCCACCGCCCGCGACCTGGTCTCCCACCCGGCCAGCAGCGTGCCCGTGTCGCGCCCCGCGGACTCGCAGGCCAGCACCTGGTGCGCGAGGTTCTCCAGCAGCACCGGACGGTTCGACAGCCGGGCCACCTGGGCGAGCACCTCGGTCGGCGAGGCGCCCTCGACCGACAGCTCGGTGAAGACCTCGTGGAGCTGCTCGGAGGCTCGCAGCTCCTCCAGCTGGATGTCGATGATCCGGGCGTGCACGGACTCGGTGATCTGCACGAACGGGGTTTCCCTGGTCAGCACGATGACGGGCAGCCCGTGTTCCTCGGCCGACTTGACCACCGCGCGCGGCAGCTCCCGTACGAACCTGCGGCCCAGCTCCACGACCAGGCCCGACGCGCCCACCGCGGACAGCGCGCCGATGTAGTCGGCGAGCTTCTCCGGGTCCTCGGGAAGCGCGACACCCGTGGTGAGCACCAGCTCGCCGCCGCGCAGCAGGCTGGCGATGTCGGCGATCTCGCCGACGTGCACCCATCGCACCTTCGTGTCCAGCCGGTCCCCGCCCGCGACCACTCGCGGGCCGCCCCGGCGAACGGTCTCCAGGGCAAGGACGTCGGCAATGGTGGGCAGCACGGGCCAGAGCCTAGCCGATCAATCTGTAAGAACGGCTATACAGACATTTACGCTGTGTCAGGAATTAAGATCTTCTTCGCGGTACTCCAGCCGGGGCTCCCGCACCCGAAGCTCGACCCGGCGGATCTTGCCGGAGATCGTCTTGGGCAGCTCGCCGAACTCCAGCCGCCGCACCCGTTTGTACGGCGCCAGCTCCCGCCGGCAGTGCTCGAAGATCGACCGGGCGGTCTCCTCGTCGGCCTCGAACCCCGGTGCGAGCGTCACGTACGCCTTCGGCACCGCCAGCCGCACCGGGTCGGGGGCGGGCACCACGGCCGCCTCCGCGACGGCGGCATGCTCCAGCAGCACGCTCTCCAGCTCGAACGGCGAGATGCGGTAGTCGGAGGCCTTGAAGACGTCGTCGGTCCGGCCGACGTAGGTGATGTAGCCGTCCTCGTCCCGGGTGGCGACGTCACCAGTGTGGTAGTAGCCGCCCCGCGTGGCTTCAGCCGATCCACCGACATATCCCGCCATGAGCCCCAGGGGGCGGCGCTCGTCCAGCGGCAGGCAGATCTCGCCGTCGTTCCCCGGCTCACCGCCGACCGGGTCGAGGAGCACGACGTCATAGCCGGGCAGTGGGCGTCCCATCGATCCGGATTTGACCGGCTCGTCGGGCGCGTTGCCGATTTGCGCGGTGGTCTCGGTCTGGCCGTAGCCGTCCCTGATCGTGATGCCCCACGCTTTGGCCACCTGGTCGATGATCTCCGGGTTGAGCGGCTCGCCGGCGGCCACGGCCGTCCGCAACGGCACCTTCCACGCCGCCAGGTCCTCCTGAATGAGCATCCGCCACACCGTCGGCGGCGCGCAGAACGTGGTGACCCGCTCGTCCCGCAACACCTCCAGCAGCGCCGGCGCGGAGAAACGCTGGTAGTCGTGGACCAGCACGGTCGCCCCGGCGTTCCACGGCGCGAACACGTTGCTCCACGCGTGTTTGGCCCACCCCGGCGAGGACACGTTGAGATGCACGTCGCCGGGCCGCACCCCGATCCAGAACATGGTCGACAGGTGCCCGGCCGGATAGGACGCGTGCGTGTGCTCGACCAGCTTGGGCTGGGACGTGGTGCCGGAGGTGAAGTAGAGCAGCAACGTGTCGCCCGCCGACGTCGGCGCGTCGGGGGTGAAGTCCTCCTGCGCCTCGTACGCCTCGTGGTACGGCAGCCAGTTGTAGGCGTCCCCCACAGCGATCTTCGTGAACTCCCCGGGGCCGAACTTGCCCGCGTCGGCGGCGTTCGCGATCACATGTGAGACGCCGCCGCGCTCGATGCGCTCGAGGAGGTCCTTGGCCGTCAGCAACGTCGTGGCCGGGATGATGACCGCGCCGAGCTTCATCGCGGCCAGCAGCGCCTCCCACAGCTCGGCCTGGTTGCCCAGCATGAGCAGGATCCGGTCGCCCCGGCGCACCCCCTGCTCGTGCAGCCAATTGGCGACCTGGTTGGAGCGGGCCGACAGTTCGGCGAAGGTGTAGGCGGCCTGGCTCGACCCCACGATCTTCAGCGCGACGGCGTCGGGCGTCTCGGCGGCCAGGACCCCGTCGAACCAGTCGAGCGCCCAGTTGAACCGGGCGAGCTCCGGCCAGCGGAAGTCGCGGCGCGCGGTAGCGGGGTCGGTGTGGAGGAGGAAGTCGCGGGCGGCACGGAAATCGTCCATGTCCCGGATCCTGCTACGTTGCCAGCCGCCGCTCAAGGCCGTCGAGCACCGACACCAGCCCGAAATCGAAGGCCACCGCGCGGACGGTGTTCGGGTCGTCGTACATTTCCAAGTTGGTGCGCTCGAGAATGTCGGGAAAGTCCTTGGCGGCCTTCCTGAGCGTCGCGCGCATCTCGTCCGGGTCGTATTCGTGACCGGCCATCGCGTTGTTCCAGGCGATCTCGGGGAGCGTCGTCCCGTAGACGTAGGCGGTGACCGTGGCGGCGGCGTAGTCGACGTCCATGCCCTGGAATCCGGCCGCCGCGAATATCTTGCGCATCCGGTCGGCCACCTGGATCGCTTGGGGGCCGAGGGCGGGCATCCGGCCAAGCAGGTCGGCCGACCACGGGTGGCGCAGCATCGCCGCGCGCATGCTGTAAGCCAGGACCGAGGTGGCCTCGCGCCAGCCCACGTCCTTGGGGTCGGGCACCTTCAGCTCGCCCCACATCTCGTCGTAGGCCAACTCGAGCAACTCGTCCTTGTTGGCGACGTACCAGTAGAGGCTGGTGGCGCCGGCGCTCAGTTTCGCGCCGAGCTTACGCATGCTCAGGCCGTCCAGGCCCTCCTCGTCCAGCAGCTCGATCGCCGCTCTGACGATCTCCTCGCGGCTGCGGCCCGGGCTCGTGGTCTTACGTGGATCGCGGGTCCAGACGGAGGTGAACTGCTTGGCGTTCATAACCTCAGGATAAAGGTACTCGCACACTGTGCGAGAGTTGTCGTACAGTGTGCGAGTGAACTCGAACGCTGTACGAGACCCCCGTCGCTGGTGGATCCTCGTCGTCCTGTGCTTGGCGCTGCTGGTCCTGGTGGTCGACAACACCGTGCTCAACCTCGCCATCCCCTCGCTGAACGAGGAAATGGGCGCGACCCCGTCGGACATCCAGTGGATCATCGATGCGTACGTGCTGGCCTACGCCGGGCTCCTGCTGACCTCGGGCAGCCTGTCCGACAAGTACGGCCGCCGCCGCTTCCTCATCATCGGCTTGGTGTTCTTCGGCGGCGCGTCCCTGCTGGCCGTGCTCGTCACCGAGCCCTGGCAGCTGATCGCCGCGCGGGGCCTGATGGGCATCGGCGGCTCGCTCGTCATGCCGTCCACCTTGTCGATCCTGATGACCGTGTTCGACGAGGGCGAGCGGCGCAAGGCGATGGCCGCCTGGAGCGCCGTGGCCCTGGTCGGCATGGTGTCGGGTCCGACCTTGGGCGGATTCATGCTGGAGCACTACTGGTGGGGCTCGGTCTTCCTGCTGAACGTCCCGATCGCAGCCGTCGCCATCGTGGCCGCGGTCGTCCTCATGCCCGAGAGCCGCAGCACCGGGCGGAAGATCGACCCGGTCGGCGTGGTGCTGTCGATCGTCGGCCTCACCGCCGCTGTCTACGTGATCATCGAGCGCGAGTGGAACATCCCCGTCATCGCGGTGGCCGTCATCGCTCTGGCCGCCTTCGTGGTCTGGGAGCGCACGCGGGAGCAGCCGATGCTGCCGCTTCACCTGTTCGCCAACCGCAACTTCAGCGGCGCGTCGTTCTCGATCCTGCTGATGGCCTTCGGCGCGGGCGCCGTGATGCTGATGCTCACCCAGTATCTCCAGTTCGTGCTGGGCTACGGGGAGATGCAGGCGGGCCTGGCCATGCTGCCCTACGCCGTGGCCGCCGCGATCTTCAACGGCGTGGGCGCCGGGCTCGGGCAGAAGGTGAGCAACCGGGTGCTGATCGGCGCCGGGTTGCTGCTGATGGCCGGGGGCTTCGTCGTCATGGCGATGACCACCGGATACCTGCCGCTGCTCACCGGGCTGGTGTTCATGGGGATCGGCGGCGGCCTGGCGGGCCCGTCCGCCTACGCCTCGCTCATGGGCGCCATCCCGATGGAGCACGCCGGCGTCGGCTCGGCGCTCAACGACACCGTCCAGCAGGTCGGCATGGCGCTGAGCATCGCCATCCTCGGCAGCGTGCTGGCCGGGCAGTACACCTCGCAGATGCCGGCCGAGCTGCCCGCCGAGGCCAGGGAGTCGATCGGGGCCGCCCACCTCCTGGGCTTCCCCGAGGCCGCCAACGAGGCCTTCACCTCCGCCATGCACCTCGGCTCATGGGTGGGCGCCGCGTTCTGCGTGGCCGCCGCGCTGCTCGCGATGACCGTGCTGCGCCCAGCTCAGCCCGTCGCGGTCCTCGAACCCGAGAAGGTCTAGCGGACACGGGGCTCCCGCATGCTCTCCAGGCTGTCGAGCTTGTGCGTGCGCTCGTCGTGGCCGATCTGCCTGAGCAGGTCGGCCACCGAGCGGTAGCGGCCGTACTCGGCGGCGTACGTGCCGGGGTCCGGGACGAAGTCCAGGTCGGGGTTCTCCGCCACGAACGTCATGTACTCGTGCTCGGCGTGGTCCTCGAACTCCGCGTTCAGCCGGTAGCTCCAGTCGGGCCTGACCAGGAACAACACCCAGGACACGTGGTAGTAGAAGAACGCGATCAGCCACGGCGCGGCCTTGTGCAGCAGCCAGGTCTGCCGCTGCCCGGCGCGCTGCACCAGGTCCTGCATGATCAGCAGATGCCACTGCTCGTTGTCCTGGTCGGCGCGGGCCTCCACGATCCGCTCGAAAACCCTCTTGGCCAGCGCCGAGCGGCCGGCGTGCCGGTGCACGGCCCAGTAGCCCATCCGCTCCCACGCCTGGTACGGCACCCGGGCGATGATCTCCAGCATGGCGAACTTCGTGTACGAGCCCTTCTTGCCGTACATGAGGTCCACGGGCTTGAACATCATCCTGGCCAGCAGGCTGTAGTTCATCCGCGGGGTGTCGAGGGTGTCCTGCTGGGCGCGGCGCAGCTGCTCGCGGTCGAGCTTGGGCGGTCCGGACGGGGCCTCGGGCCGGTGGTCCACGGTGATGGTCATCTCGATCTCTCCTTCTGTTCGGATGACCTGATCGTCGCCTAGAGACCTGCTCCGGGTCGTCGCCCGCCAGTGGTCATCTTCGATGCCTCCGGCGGCGTAGCCAAGCGGCCCGGCGTACATCGCCAGGCGCACGGGAAATCCCCTAAGGGGAGGATTTACAGGTTGTAACCCGATTTCGCCGCAAGCCGACAGTTTGCGGATAGGAGGACGAGGAACGGGACGGGATACTCGATAACATGTCGGAGCTTCTCGCGCGCCACCGGGCAGTGATGCCCAACTGGTTGGCACTCAACTACACCGAGCCCATCGAGATCGTCAGCGGCAAGGGCAACCGGGTCATCGACGCCGACGGCAAGAGCTACCTGGACTTCTTCGCCGGCATCCTGACCAACATGATCGGCTACGACGTGCCCGAGGTGCGCGAGGCCGTCGAGCGCCAGCTCGCCACCGGCGTGGTGCACACGAGCACCGTTTACCTACTGCGCGGCCAGATCGAGCTGGCCGAGAAGATCGCGCGGCTGTCCGGCATCCCCGACGCCAAGGTCTTCTTCACCAACTCCGGCACCGAGGCCAACGAGACGGCGCTGCTGCTGGCCACGTACGCGCGCAAGAGCGACCAGGTGCTCGCCATGCGGCAGAGCTACCACGGGCGCAGCTTCGGCGCGATCAGCGTCACCTCCAACCGGTCGTGGAAGAACAACTCGCTGTCCCCGCTCAACGTGCACTTCCTGCACGGCGCCGACCGCCACCTGACGCAGTTCAAGGGGCTGTCGGACGCGGACTACATCGCCGCCTGCGTGGACGACCTGCGGCACGTGCTGGCCACCGCGGTCTCCAACGACGTGGCCGCGCTGATCGCCGAGCCGATCCAGGGCGTGGGCGGGTTCACGATGGCGCCCGACGGGCTGTTCGCCGCGTACAAGGAGGTCCTCGACGAGCAGGGCATCCTGTTCATCTCCGACGAGGTGCAGACCGGCTGGGGGCGCACCGGCAGCGCGTTCTTCGGCATCGAGAACCACGGCGTCACCCCCGACATGATCACGTTCGCCAAGGGGCTGGGCAACGGCTTCGCCGTGGGCGGCATCGTGGCCCGGGGCGACCTGATGGACGGCCCGCACGCGGTGGGCCTGTCCACGTTCGGCGGCAACCCGATCTCCATGGCCGCCGCCAACGCCACCCTCGACTACGTGCTCGACCACGACCTGCAGGCCAACGCCGCGCGGACCGGTGAGATCATCATCCGCGGGCTGCGCGAGGCCGCCCATCGGCTGCCCATCGTCAAGGGCGTGCGCGGCAAGGGCCTCATGTTCGCCGTCGAGCTGGAGAGCCCCGCCCAGGCGGCCAGGTTCATGGAGGAGACCAAGAGGGCCGGGCTGCTGGCCGGCAAGGGCGGCCTCTACGGCACCGCCATCCGCATGGCCCCGCCCCTCACCCTCACGGTGGACGAGGCCGTCGAGGGCCTCGGCATCATCGTCACCGCCCTCGAGACCATCAACGCGGAGGCGGCAGCACAGTGAAGACCGTCAACCACTGGATCAACGGGGCGCTGCTAGGGGAGGGCTCCGGCCGTACCGCCGAGCTGTTCAACCCCGCCACGGGCGAGGTCTCCGGGCACGTCGCGCTCGCCTCGGCGGCCGACGTCGACGCGGCCGTGGCGGCCGCCGTCGCCGCCTTCCCCGCCTGGCGGGACGCGTCGCTGGTCAAGCGGTCCCAGGTGCTCTTCCGCTTCCGCGAGCTCATGTACGCCCACCGCGACGAGCTGGCCGCCCTGATCTCCTCCGAGCACGGCAAGGTGCACTCCGACGCGCTCGGCGAGGTCGCCCGCGGCCTGGAGGTCGTGGAGTTTGCCTGCGGCATCCCGCACCTGCTCAAGGGCGGCTACTCCGAAGGCGTCTCGACCCGGGTCGACTCCTACTCGATCCGCCAGCCGCTCGGGGTCGTGGCCGGCATCACGCCGTTCAACTTCCCCGCCATGGTGCCGATGTGGATGTACCCGATCGCGATCGCCTGCGGGAACACCTTCATCCTCAAGCCGTCGGAGAAAGACCCCTCCGCGTCGCTGCTCATGGCGCGCCTCTGGCAGGAGGCCGGGCTGCCCGACGGCGTGTTCAACGTCGTGCAGGGAGACAAGGTCGCCGTCGACCGGCTGCTCGAGCACCCCGACGTGCGGGGCGTGTCGTTCGTCGGCTCCACCCCGATCGCCAGATACGTCTACGAGACCGGCACCGCGCACGGCAAGCGCGTGCAGGCCCTCGGCGGCGCCAAGAACCACATGCTCGTGCTCCCGGACGCCGACCTCGACCTGGTGGCGGACTCGGCGGTGTCCGCAGGGTTCGGCTCGGCGGGGGAGCGGTGCATGGCGATCTCCGTCGTGCTGGCCGTGGACCCGATCGGCGACGAGCTCGTCCAGAAGATCGTGGAGCGGGTCGACAAGCTCGTGATCGGACCTGGCGACGACCCGAAGTCCGAGATGGGGCCGCTGGTCACCGCGGCGCACCGCGACAAAGTCGCCTCCTATCTGGACCTCGGCGTCGAAGAGGGCGCCAAGCTGGTCGTGGACGGCCGCGAGACGCCCGTGCTCGGCGGTGGCAAGGCGGCCGGCGCGCCCGGCTTCTGGCTCGGCCCGACGGTGCTCGACCACGTGCCCGCCGGCTCGCGCACGCACACGGACGAGATCTTCGGCCCGGTCCTGTCGATCGTGCGCGTCAGTTCGTACGAGGAGGGGCTGGAGGTCATCAACGGCGGCGTCTACGGCAACGGCACCGCGATCTTCACCAACGACGGCGGCGCGGCCCGGCGGTTCCAGAACGAGGTCGAGGTCGGCATGGTCGGCATCAACGTGCCCATCCCGGTGCCGATGGCCTTCTATAGCTTCGGCGGCTGGAAGTCCTCGCTCTTCGGCGACACGCACGTGCACGGCACCGAGGGCGTGCACTTCTACACCCGCGGCAAGGTCATCACCTCCCGCTGGCTCGACCCCTCCCACGGAGGGGTGAGCCTGGGGTTCCCCACGAACAGCTGAACGGCCGGGAGGCGCACGCCCTTCCGGCCTCAGTCCCCGGTAAGCTCCCAGGCACCGGACAGAGGGGGACATCGTGCATCGCCGCCGTACGTATGCCTTGGCGCTCGCCGCATCGGCGCTGGTCGCCGGCATGGGCGCGGCGGCCCCCAAGCCCACACCTACCCCCACCCCCACGGCAACGCCCACGCCCACGGCCACGCAGAGCGACGGCACGCTGCAGATCCTCACCTACCGCGGCTACGCCGAGTACGGCGGCGTCAGCCCCCAGGTCAACTGGGTGGGCTCGTTCGAGAAGGAGACCGGCTGCCGGATCGCCAAGCTCGACACCGTGCAGACCGCCGACGACATGGCCCGCATGATGAACGAGCGGCCCTACGACCTCGTCTCCGCCGGGCCCGCGCTGGCGGGCGACCTCATCGCGGCCAAGAAGGTGCAGCCCATCGACCCGGCCAAGGTCAGCGGCTACGAGGACATCGACGAGCGCTTCCGCGACATGATGACGGTGCCGGGCACGTCGGGCTCGGGCACGTCGGGCTCGGGCACCTCGGACAAGGTCTACGGGGTGCCCTACCTTTGGGGATACCACGAGTTCATCTACGATCCGGCCAAGGTCAAGGGCGAGCTGAAGGAGGCCTTCTCCTCCGAGCGGACGGCACTGAAGGACAGCCCGCTGACCATCGCCGACGCCGCCCTGGCCACCGGGGACGGCGAGAAGCCGTTCGAGCTGAGCAAGGACCAGCTCGAACGGGCGACGGCGCTGCTGGAGGGGGTGAAGGAGCGGACCTACTGGGCGAGCCCCATCGATCTGGTCAAGGGGTTCGCCACCGGTTCGCTGGATTACGCGCAGGCCACTCCTTACTATCGCCTGCTCCTGCAGAAGGCCGGGCTGCCGGTCAAGGCCCTCGACACGCGTGAGACCACCGGATGGGTCGACTCCTGGATGCTCGGCGCTGGCGTGCCCGACACCACCTGCGCCTATCGGTGGCTCACCTGGATGACCGCGCCCAACGCGCAGCGCGACGCCGCCGCGTGGGCGGGGCTGGCGCCGGCCAATGACAAGGCGTGCAAGGGGCGGGCCAAGTCCGTGTGCGAGCTGTACGGGGTCGGCAAGCCCAAGCGCATCGACCGCGTGGCGTTCGCCGTGCGGCCGCCCGGGGATTGCCGCGCGGAAGACGGGGAATGCCCTGACTATGCCGCCTGGTCCAAATGGTGGCAGGAACTCGTCAAGTGAGCCAAGGGCGTGGGGGTCGCTGACCTCCACGTGATCCGGCCACGGGTCCGCCCTCGTCCCCCGCTGGGCGCGGCCCGAAGAGGCGCCCCGGGCCTTCCCCCTGTCCCGGGGCGCCTCGCTATCGGGTCGGGAACGCCACCACCGTGGCCATCGGCGCAGGCAGCAGGGCCTCGGCGCAGTCGCCACAGGCCAGCACCGCCGAGTCGTCGGGCAGCCGCCCCACGCGTACGCGCGGTCGCGGCCACCTCTTGTGGCAGACAACACAAGCATCGCCGTCGCGCTGGGCCCAGGTCAGGCCCTCAGGGTCGAACGTCAACATATCCCGCGCCGTTCTTGTCGGACCCCAGTTCATCACGGTTCCAGAAGCCCTCGCCCATCCGTATTCCGGATCCGTTATAACCCTGACCGGGGGCGTGATCGTCCAGCTGAGCGTCAAGTCAGGGTGAATTCTCTACCCGGCTGACCGGCGTTACGCCAACAAAATCGGGCATCCAGCCGCAAGCCGGATGCCCGATAGATGGGGGTTTCTAGAGTTCGGCGATGGCCTTCTCCAGGATGCCGAGGCCTTCCTCGAGGAGGTGCTCGGGGATCACCAGAGGGGGCAGGAACCGCAGCACGTTGCCGTACGTTCCGGCGGTCAGCACCAGCAGGCCCTCGGCGTGGCAACGCTTGACGATCTCCTGTACGGCGGTCGGATTCGGCTCCTTGGTGCCGGGCTCGACCAGCTCGATCGCGATCATGGCGCCCCGGCCGCGTACGTCGCCGATGACGTCGAAGCGCTCCTGCAGCGCCTTGAGCCGGGGAAGCATGATCTCGCCGATGCGGCGGGCCTTGGCGACCAGGTCCTCCTCCTCGATGGTCTCCAGCACGCCGAGCGCGGCCTCACAGGCGAGCGGATTGCCGCCGTACGTGCCGCCGAGCCCGCCGACGTGCACCTTGTCCATGATCTCCGCCCGGCCGGTCACCGCGGCCAGCGGCAGGCCGCCCGCGATGCCCTTGGCGGTGGTGATGATGTCGGGGACCACGCCCTCGTCCTCGCAGGCGAAGAACGTGCCGGTTCTGGCGAAGCCCGTCTGGACCTCGTCGGCCACGAACACGATCCCGTTCTGCGCGCAGAAGTCCGCGATGCGCGGCAGGAAGCCCTTGGCCGGCACGATGAAGCCGCCCTCGCCGGCGATGGGCTCGATCACCACGGCGGCCACGTTCTCCGCGCCGATCTGCTTGTTGATCATATCGATGGCCTGCGCGGCGGCCTCTTCCGCGCAGTTCTCCGGCCCGCTCGGCCAGCGGAACGGGTACGCCAGCGGCACCCGGTAGACCTCCGGCGCGAACGGCCCGAAACGGTGCTTGTACGGCATGTTTTTGGCCGTCAGCGTCATCGTGAGCAGCGTGCGGCCGTGGTAACCGTGGTCGAACACCACGACGGCCGGCCTGCCGGTGGCGTGGCGGGCGATCTTGACCGCGTTCTCCACGGCCTCGGCGCCGGAGTTCACCAGGAATGTGCGCTTGTCGTGGTCGCCCGGCGTCAGCTCGTTCAGCTTCTCGCACACCTGGACGTACGACTCGTACGGAGTGACCATGAAACAGGTGTGGGTGAAGTCGGCGACCTGCCGCTGGACCCGCTCGACGACCTTGGGAGCGGCGTTGCCCACGTTCGTCACGGCGATGCCCGAGCCGAAGTCGATCAGCGAGTTCCCGTCGGCGTCCTCCACCACGCCGCCGCCGGCGCGGGTGACGAAGACCGGGAGGGTGGTGCCGATACCGGGTGGGATGGCGGCCTGCTTGCGGGCCAGCAACTCCTGGGACTTGGGGCCGGGGATGGCGGTCACGACGCGCCGCTCCTGGGGAATGCTCATGCCTTCGACGCTACGGCGGCCACCTACCTGCGCCGATACGTCGATATGTCACACTAGAGGTGGTCACCTTTGCCGGAATGGACAAACCCGTAATGCCGCCTACGCTCCAGACCGTGGTCCGTCGCATGGGCCTGCGGCTGCTGGCTGGTCCCACGTCGTTGACCGCGGTGGTGCGCTGGGTGGCGGTCAGCGAGCTCGCCGACCCGACGCCGTACCTGGAGGGCGATGAGCTGCTGCTCACGACGGGGATGCGCCTGGAAGCTGACGTATCCGGATATGTCGCCCGGCTGGTGGCGCGCGGGGTCGCCGGGCTCGGCTTCGGGGTGGGAGTCTCGCACGAAGAGGTGCCGCCCGCGCTCGTCGAGGCCGCCGACCAGGCCGGGCTGCCGCTGCTGGAAGTGCCGCGCGAGACGCCGTTCATCGCGATCGGCAAGGCGGTGAGTGAGCTGCTGGCCGCCGAGCAGTACGAGGAGATCACCCGCGCCTTCGCCGCCCAGGGCCGTCTGACGCGGGCGGCGCTCCGGCCGGAAGGCATGCACGCGGTCATCGACCGGCTGGCCAAGGAAGTCGGCGGCTGGGCGGCGCTGCTCGACGAGACCGGCGAGGTGCGCCACGCCACCCACGGCGCCCCCACGCACGCCGTCACCGCCGAGCTGACCCGCCTCCGCACGGGCCGCTCGCCGGCCCCCGAGCGCGCCGAGCCGCCGAGCGGGCGTTCCGCCGCGCCTGCCGGGACCGGCCGTCGGCTCGAGTCCGGCGAGCCTGCCGCGATGGGCCCTCGCTCCGGACCCGCTCGAACTGCCGAGCCAGGGCACGAGGTGCGATGGCCCGCCGGAGAGGGCCGGGTGCCGGCGAGTCTGGCGTTGTCGGGGCCGGGTGAGCACATTGTGGTGCAGCCGCTGGGCGGTGGGGTGCGGCCGCGCGGGTTTTTCGCCGTCGGGGCCGAGCAGCCGTTCTCGCCCGTCACCCACACGGTGATCAACGCCGCGGGATCCCTGCTCACCCTCGCGGTGGAGCAGGGCAGAACCCACCTGGCCGCCGAGCGGCGCACCCGCTCGGCGGTGCTCGCGCTGCTGCTGGCCGGCGCGGCCGACCAGGCGCACGCCGTGCTGACGGCACTCGGGGGCCGGCTGCCCGAGGCGCCGCTGCTGGTGCTCGCGGCGGACGCCGGCGCGCTCGACACGCTGGAAGCGCATGCCTTCACGGCGATCCTCGACGACGCCGCGGGCACCGGCGTCGCCACCGAGCCGATGGCCGTCGCCCTCGTGCCCGAGGCCGCGGCGGACCTGGTGGCGCTGGAGGGGCCGGTAGGCATCAGCCTGCGCTCAGGCTACGACCCCGCGTCCCTGCGAGGCGCCCTCGACCAGGCCAGACGCGCCTTGGACGCGGCCAGAAGCCGCCCGGCACCGGCGGTGCGCTTCGGCGAGCTGGCCGGTCAGGGTCTGCTCGGGCTGCTCGACCCATCGGCAGCCCAGGCGTTCTCGGCCGCGCTCCTGGCCCCCCTCACCGAGTACGGCTCCCGAGCCGATCTGGTCGAGTCGCTGCGCGCGTACCTGGACTGCAACGGCCACTGGGACGCGGCCGCCCAGCGCCTCGGCGTGCATCGGCACACGCTGCGCTACCGCATGAAACGGGTCACGGAGCTGCTCGGACGCGACCTCGACGACCCGGGCGTGCGCGCCGAGCTGTGGCTGGCGCTCCAAGCTACGGCTTCTGCACCAGGTAGCAGCAGATGGTCGCCGTGGTGACCGCCTCATAGGTGCGCCCGTCGCGCAGGTGACCGGCGCGTTCCAAACTGATCGCCCCGTGCGCCGCCGCCCACAGTGCGTCGGCGATCTTGCGGGGCTGGGTCGGCACCAGGTATCCCGCCGAGATGCAGTCGGCGATCACCCGATCGAGGATGTTCAGCGCCGCCCGCGCCAGGGTCCTGGCACGCTCGCTGGGCTCGAAGCCGGGGATGGCCCGCTCGAACATCAGGCTGTAGTAACCGGGCTCGGCCAGGCAGGCCTGCCGGTACGCCGGCCCGAGCGCGTGGAGGTGCTCCAGCGGGTTCCGCCGCTGCGGCACGGCTTCCAGGAGGCGGCGGAAGCGCTCGAACCCCTCCAGATAGAGCGCTTCCGCCAAGCCCTCCCGGTTGCCGAACATGGTGTAGATAACGGTCGTCGTGCAGCCCGCCTCGGCGGCGATCCTGCGCATGGTCAGACTGTCGGGACCGTCGGTCTCGAGGAGGTTCACCGCCACGTCGAGGAGGCGGGAACGAAGTTCGTCGTGGCTGGCGCGCTCACCCAGAAGGTAAGCGCCTTGCAGCCCCAAAGGCGCCGAGGTCATGAGACCCCCCCTGTGCCCAAGGACTTTTGTGTCCTTGTGACCTCACGCTGTTCGGTCACGGGGCCCACGCCTTTCTCAGTCGGGGGCCCACCGCGCTGGAGACCCGCACCCGATGACTTAGCCATGCCGGAGATCCCTCAAACCACTCCGCATGGTAAACATCCCGAATTAGGTCTACTTCTGTTACATCATGGGTATACCCAGGAGCTTGTACTTAACGGTGAGCGCTCATGAGGCTCTTGTGCATCGTGGTGTAATTCCCCGATCCTAGGCTTGGCATAACGTCGAGGTATGGACGTGCGTACCTTCTGGCTGGCCGGCCGCCCCGCGACCGGGGACACCGAGCTCACTGTGACCAACTCCCACGACGGCCGGGTGGTCGGGAGGCATTCCGTGCCAACTGACGCCCAGGTGGAGGAGGCCGTCGCGGCCGCCCACGCGGTGGCGCGGCAGGCCGCCGCCCTGCCCGTGCACGTACGCGCCGAGGCCCTGGCCCACGTCTCCCGCAGGATCGCGGAGCGGGCCGAGGAGATCGCCCAGCTCATCACGGCCGAGAACGGCAAACCGATCTTGTGGGCGCGCGGCGAGACCAGCCGTGCGGTCGCCACGTTCCGCTTCGCCGCCGAGGAGGCTCGCCGCTGGTCGGGCGGCGTGCAGCGGCTCGACACCGAGCCGGCCGCGACCGGCCGCCTGGCGTACGTGTCGCGGGTGCCGTACGGGCCCGTGCTGGCAATCACCCCGTTCAACTTCCCGCTGAACCTGGTCGCTCACAAGGTCGCCCCGGCCATCGCCGTCGGCGCGCCGGTCGTCATCAAGCCCGCCCCCGCCACGCCGCTGTCGGCGCTGCTGCTCGGCGAGATCCTGGCCGAGACCGACCTGCCCCCCGGGATGTTCTCGGTGCTGCCCATCGAGAACGAGCGTGCCTCCGCGCTGGTCCAGGATCCCCGCCTCCCCGTGGTGTCGTTCACCGGCTCCGCGCCCGTCGGCTACGCCATCGCCGATCAGATCCCGCGCAAGCACGTGACCCTGGAACTGGGCGGCAACGCGGCCGCCGTCGTCCTGGCCGACGCCGACCTGGACTGGGCGGCCCAGCGCATCGCTCTTTACTCCAACTACCAGGCGGGCCAGAGCTGCATCGCCGTGCAGCGCGTGATCGTCGAACAGCCGGTCTACGACGCCTTCGTCGACCGCCTCATCCCCGCCGTGACCGGCCTCGTCACCGGCGATCCCGCGGACGAGAAGACCCAGGTGGGCCCGCTGGTCTCGGAGCACGCCGCGGAGCGGGTCGAGCAGTGGGTCCAGGAGGCCGTCGCGGCCGGGGCCAAGGTCCTGGCGGGCGGCACCCGGGAAGGCGCCGTGATCGCGCCAACGGTCCTGACCGACGTGCCGGACGACGCGAAGGTGGTCTGCGAGGAGGTCTTCGGCCCCGTCATGATCCTCCAGCCCGCCGCCTCGGTCGACGAGGCGTACGCGATGGTCAACGACTCCAAGTACGGCCTGCAGGCCGGGGTGTTCACCCGGTCGCTGGACGCCGCGTTCCAGGCGAACCGGGAACTGGAGGTGGGCGGCGTCATCATCGGCGACGTGCCGTCGTACCGGGCCGACCAGATGCCGTACGGCGGGGTGAAGGACTCGGGCATCGGCCGCGAGGGGTTGCACTCGGCCATGGAGGACCTGACGTACGAGAAGGTCATGGTCCTGACCGGCCTGACGCTGTGACCTCCTCGGCCAGGGCGGGTTATGCGCGTTGTGCCGTGTCGAAGAGGGTCTTGGCGGCCTCGCCCAGGTAAGGCCCGTACATGGTGCGCGGGTCGTCGCTGTACTTGAAGCTGCTCAGCGACGTGATCGTGCCCTTGCCGGTGCCGGTGTCGAATCCGGTCATCCAGGGCCCGCCGCTCGAGCCCGCCGTCATGTCGCAGCCGAGGCCCTGGTCGCGGGTCTGGCCATGCGGGTCGTCCCGCAGTCGGCCGGCGCAGTAGACCAGATGGCCGCCGTTGTACGGAGGGTCGGCGGGGTAGCCGAAGCCGAACGCCTGGCCGCCGCGCGGCGCGTTGAACGCGATCTCCTGCGTGCCCACCGCGTCGGCCACGTGCGTGCCGCCGGACGTGGCCAGCGCCACCATGGCGACGTCGTAGTTGTCGTCCGCCGCGTGCGACCACCGCTCGGCGACGAACATGCGGCGGGCGGCGTATCGGCCGTACGGGTGCTCGCCACCGGTCCCGTAGCCGGGGACGAACGTCCAGTTCGCGGCCCACTGGCCGACGCCGTCCTTGACGCAGTGGCCGGCGGTGATCACGACGTCCCTGTTGGCGCTCGTGACCGTGCTGGCCGAGCAGACGAAGTCGGCGCCGCCCACCGTCATGAACACCCGCCCCGTGGTCCTGGTCACGGCGCCGCCGGTGATCCAGCGTGCGCCGATCGTGTTCGCCTCCGGCCTGGCCGCCGGTTGACGGCTCAGCTGACGGCCCAGGTGATGGCCCAGTTGATGGCTCGGCATGGGCAGCTTTGAGGCGACCGCCCGCGGGAAGGCCGGGGCGCCGATCAGGTGCCGCGTGGTCCTGCTCAGGGCCGCCCCGCCGGGCAGCCCGCGCAGCAGGCGCCGGCCGTCCGTCACGAGGCCGAGCAGGTCGATCGGCAGCGCTTGGGCCATGCGCTGCGGCGTCCAGTAGGCGAGCACGCGCTGCTGCTCGGCGGCGGTGCGGGCGGCGACGTGCTCGACTACCCGGGTGCGCTCAAGGGTGGGGACGGGCGAGGTCACAAGGCCGTCGTCCTGCCGTGGGCCGGGAGCCGCGCCGAGGAGCGCGGGTCCCATCAGCCCCGCCAGGAGCGGGGCGGCCACCAGCAGGGGGGTGCTCAGGGTCATGCCCCCCGAGTGTGCACCACAACGTGTGTTCTTGTGACTACTTTCGGTGAATCGATCAAAGTGCGCCAGTGGTTTGCGCCGCTTGGTAGACCGCCTGGGCCTCATTCCCGAAATAGGGGCCGAACATCCAGTTGGTGGCGAAGTTGTATTTGAAGCTGTTGACCGAATTGACGGTGCCGAGCCCGGTGGACTCGTTGAAACTCTGCATCCATGGACCGCCGCTCGAACCGCCCGTCATGTTACAGGTCAGGCCGAGATCGTCGGACATCAGGAAGTCGTCGAAAGTGCGGCCGCTGCAGTAGACGAGCTTCGAACCGTCGTACGGGGCCGCAGCCGGGTAGCCGAAGGCGTACATCTGCTGCCGTCTTTGCTGGTTGAAGGCCACCCCCTGGCCGCCCACGACGTCGACCAGCGTCTTGCCGTCGAGCGGTGCCACCACGGCGGCGGCCAGGTCGAAGTTGATGTCCTCCCTGGCGTTCCATTGCTGCGTGGTCAGCAACTTGGTGGCGGCCCAGGTGCCGAAGGGGCGGTTGCCCTTGTCGTAGCCCGGCACGAACACCCAGTTCGTGTGGAAGGCGCCGTTCAGCTTCACGCAGTGGCCCGCGGTGATGACCACGCTCTTGTTCGCGCTGGTCACCGCCGACCCCGAGCACGAGGCGTTGCGACCTTGCGTGGTGAAGAAGATCCGCCCGGTGGTCTTCACCACCGCGCCGCCACTGGTCCACGGCTCACCGCCGCTCCTGGCCACCTGCAACACCTGGCCACTCCCGGACGCGTTGGTGGGCGCCGCCGACCACGGTGCGCCCTCGGCCGCCGTGGCGAGCTTCATGCCCTTCTTGGGACCCGGGGCGGCCAGCGGCTCGGCCGACTCCATTTTCTGCTCGGTCCAGTACCCGAGGACCTGCCGCTGCTCGGACGCCGAGTCCGCGGCCGCGTGCTGGGCGGGCTTGGGCCGCAGGTGGACGTTGGCCTGGGCCGCTGTCGCGGGGAGCAAAACGGCGCTTCCCGTGGCGAGGGCGAGGGTGGAAAGCAGGGCGACTCTGCGGTGCATTACGTACCTCCCGAAACCGGACTTGGGGTTGGAAGGTAGCGGCCTCAATATCCAGATTTCTCAAGATTCGCGCATACCGATATAGCGATATTCCGGCGTAAATCGACTCCGTTATCTCGCGTCACATACGTAAGCGGATTTCGGTACGTCCGCCACCCGGTGCTCGGCCGCCCTCCGCAGCGGGGACAATGGACGCGTGCATGCACACACCCTCCGCTCCGTCGTCCTGCTCGGCTCCACCGGTTCGATCGGCACTCAGGCCCTCGATGTCATGGCCGCCAACCCCGGCGGCTTCAAGGTCGCGGCGCTGGCGGCCGGAGGTGGCCGGGTCGAGCTGCTGGCCCGGCAGGCCGCCGAGTTCGGCGTCGAGGCGGTGGCGGTGGCGGACGAGGCGGCCGTGCCCGCGCTGAAGGAGGCGCTGGCCGCGCACGGCGCCAGGCCTGAGGTGTTCGGCGGCCACGACGGGGTCGCGCGGGTGGCGGCGTGGCCGTGCGACACGGTGCTCAACGGCATCACCGGCGCGCTCGGGCTGACCTCCACGCTCGTCGCACTCGAAGCGGGCAGGACGCTGGCCCTGGCCAACAAGGAGTCCCTGATCATCGGTGGGCCGCTGGTGAAGCGGCTGGCCAAGCCCGGTCAGTTGCTGCCGGTCGACTCCGAGCACTCGGCGCTGCAGCAGTGCCTGTGGGCCTCGGGGCCCGGCGCGTACGACCCGGACAGTGTCCGCCGGCTCGTGGTGACCGCCAGCGGCGGGCCGTTCCGGGGCATGAGGCGCGAGGAGATGGCCGACGTCACCCCCGAGATGGCGCTGGCCCACCCCACCTGGTCCATGGGGCCGGTGATCACCATCAACTCCGCGACGCTGGTCAACAAGGGGCTCGAGGTGATCGAGGCGCATCTGCTGTTCGACCTGGACTTCGACCGGATCGAGGTGGTGGTGCACCCGCAGTCGATCATCCACTCCATGGTCGAATACGTGGACGGCTCGACCATGGCGCAGGCCAGCCCGCCCGACATGCGCCTGCCGATCGCGCTCGCGCTCGGACACCCGCACCGCGTGCCCGGCGCGGCCCTGGCCATCGACTGGAGCAAGGCGCACACGTGGACGTTCGAGCCGCTGGACGACGTGGCCTTCCCGGCGGTGGCGCTGGCCCGGCACGTCGGCACCGAAGGCGGCACCGCGCCCGCCGTCTACAACGCGGCCAACGAGGCGTGTGTGGAGGCGTTCACGCGTGGCGGGTTGCCGTTCCCGGCGATCGTCGACACCGTGGCCAAGGTCGTCGAGGAGCATTCCGTGACCCCGGCGGACTCGGTGGACGAGGTGCTGGCCGCCGACTCGTGGGCCCGTGCCCGTGCGGCCGAACTCACAGCCGGGCAGTCCCGCTAGCTACATAAACTTGAAACCGTCGTCACAGTAAGGGTTGATATGTCTTCCGTAGCTCTCGGCATCCCGACCGTCCGCCCCAAGCCGCTCGCCGATCGCCGCCACTCCCGCCAGATCATGGTCGGCACCGTGCCCGTGGGCGGCGACGCGCCCGTCTCGGTGCAGTCGATGACGACCACGGTGACCGCCGACGTCAACGCCACGTTGCAGCAGATCGCGGAGCTGACGGCGTCGGGCTGCCAGATCGTCCGCGTGGCCGTGCCGTCCCAGGATGACGCGGACGCGCTGCCGATCATCGCGAAGAAGTCCCAGATCCCCGTCATCGCGGACATCCATTTCCAGCCGAAGTACGTCTTCGCCGCCATCGAAGCGGGCTGCGCGGCTGTCCGGGTCAACCCCGGAAATATCAAGAAATTCGACGACAAGGTGGGCGAGATCGCCCGCGCTGCCGCCGACCACGGCGTCCCCATCCGGATCGGCGTCAACGCCGGTTCCCTTGACCCCCGCCTGCTCCAGAAGTACGGCAAGGCCACGCCCGAGGCGCTGGTGGAGTCGGCGCTGTGGGAGTGCTCGCTGTTCGAGGAGCACGACTTCCGCGACATCAAGATCTCGGTCAAGCACAACGACCCCGTTGTTATGATCAACGCCTACCGCCTGCTGGCCGCCAAGTGCGACTACCCGCTGCACCTGGGCGTCACCGAGGCGGGGCCGGCCTTCCAGGGCACGATCAAGTCCGCCGTGGCCTTCGGCGCCTTGCTGGCCGAGGGCATCGGCGACACGATCCGCGTCTCGCTCTCCGCGCCCCCGGTCGAGGAGGTCAAGGTCGGCGCCCAGATCCTGGAGTCGCTCGGACTGCGCGAACGCGGCCTGGAGATCGTCTCCTGCCCGTCGTGCGGCCGCGCCCAGGTGGACGTCTACACGCTGGCCGAGCAGGTCCAGGCCGGCCTGGAGGGCATGAAGGTCCCGCTCCGGGTGGCCGTGATGGGCTGCGTGGTCAACGGCCCCGGCGAGGCCCGCGAGGCGGACCTCGGGGTGGCTTCGGGCAACGGCAAGGGGCAGATCTTCGTCAAGGGCGAGGTCATCAAGACCGTGCCCGAGTCGCAGATCGTGGAGACCCTGATCGAGGAAGCGCTGCGGCTGGCCGAAGAGATGGGCGTCGAGGTCGACCTCGACGACGACTCCGGTCCCGTGGTTTCGGTCAGCTGATCAGGTCGGGATGAGCCGGACCCTGCGGCCTGCGTCGCCGGTGTCGTCGTAGCGCTACTCTTTGCCACGAGCCGATTACAGATTGGCAAGTATTTCCCCATACCCAGCGTCACGGCCCAGTCGCTCAGAGAGCATCGCAAGGCCTATGACGTGTGAGGGGGCCGGGTGAAGCGGGTAGTTAGGGTTGTCGCCGGTATGGCGGTGCTCATCGCAGGGGTCGCGATCTCCGGCGGCGGGGCGCCGGCCATCGCCGCCAGACAGGCGCCGGTGGCCTGGGGGGCCTGTCCGGCGGTGGCGGGGAAGCCGGTGAACGCGAGCATCGAGTGCGCCACGGTCCGGGTGCCGCTCGACTACGGCGAGCCCATGGGGCAGTCGATCAAGGTGGCGATCAACAGGATCAAGGCCAAGGTGTCGCGTGACGCCAACCACCTCGGCACGCTGCTGATCAACCCCGGCGGTCCCGGGGCGTCGGGGCGGAGCATGACCGCGTACGTGGCCGCGACGCTGCCCGCCAAGGTGAGCGAACGCTACGACATCGTGGGGTTCGATCCGCGCGGCGTCGGCGGCAGTGAGCCTTCGCTGCACTGCATGGACCCGGAGGTCCACTACAAGGCCCCGAGACCGGACGCGGTCCCGCGCACGCTGAGCGAGGAGCGTGCGCTGCTGGGCAGAGCCTCCGACTACGCCACCCGCTGCGGTCACTTCTGGTCCTGGCTGCTGCCGCACCTGACCACGGAGAACTCGGCCAGGGACATGGACACGATCCGCGCCGCCCTCGGCGAGGAGAAGATCAGCTACTTGGGCTACTCGTACGGCACCTACCTGGGCGCCGTCTACGCCACGCTCTTCCCGCACCGGGTCAAGCGCCTGGTCATGGACAGCATCGTGGACCCGACCGGTGTCTGGTACAAGGCGAACCTGGCCCAGGACGAGGCCTTCGAACGCCGGCACCGCCAGTTCCTCGCCTGGACGGCCAAGCACCACTCCACCTACAAGCTGGGCGCCACGCCCACGCAGACGTCGTTCGCCTACTACGCGATGCGCACGCGGCTGCGGGAACGTCCGGCGGGCGGGGTCGTGGGCCCGAGCGAGCTCGACGACACCTTCACCGTCGCCGGGTACAGCGACCGGGTATGGCCCCTCTTCGCCCAGGCGTGGTCGTCCTACGTGCGCCAGGGCGACGTGAAGGGCCTGGTCGACATCTACACCAAGCACGGCAAGAACGACTCCACCAAGGAGAACGGCTACGCCGTCTACCTCGGCGTCCAGTGCCGCGATGCCACCTGGCCGCGCCAATGGGAGACGTGGCGGACCGACATGACGGCGATGCATCGCCAGGCGCCGTTCATGACCTGGCCGAACGCCTGGTTCAACGCCCCCTGCGCCTTCTGGCCGGTCCCCGGCGGGAAGCCGGTCCGGGTGCAGGGCTCGTCGCAGCTGCCGCCCATTCTCATGCTCCAGACCCGTGGCGACGCCGCGACCCCGTATACGGGGGCTCTGCGGATGCGCACGCTCTTCCCCAGCGCGCGCATGGTGGTCGACAAGGGCGGCAACCATGGGGCGTCGCTGGCGGGTAACCAGTGTGTGGACCGGCATCTGGCGGCGTACCTGCGGGACGGGTCCGTGCCGCCGCGTGACGCGGTCTGCGACCCGCTGCCCCCGCCCCGTGCGGCGGCGGCCGCCCGCATGGCGGCGCAGGCGCCGGCTCAGCACCACGAGCTCCTGGGGGTGCTCACGGGGGTGCTTGGAGCACGATGACGTCAAGAAAGGGTTACCGTGAGGAGCGCGTGATGAGCTAATCGGTAACCCTTCGCGTAGTCTGACCGTGTGATGCTGCGTACATCGGCGTCGCGTGTGCTTGACGACAGCGACCGGGACGAGGTTCTCGCCCTTTTGGACACCGATCCGGTCGCCAACGTCTTCGTCTCCTCCAGAGTGCGCGCCGTCGGACTCAATCCGGCGCGGCTCGGCGGGCAGATGTGGGGATTCGGGCCGCGCGGTGGCCTCGTGTCACTCTGCTACGCGGGGGCCAACATGGTGCCGGTCAGCGCCGGTCCCGAGGCGGTGCACGCGTTCGCCGACCGTGCCCGGAAACAGGGGCGTCGCTGCTCGTCCATCGTGGGTCCGGTGGATGCGGTCTCCCTGCTGTGGGAGCGGCTCGAGCCCTACTGGGGCCGGGCCAGGGCGATCCGCTGGGCGCAGCCGGTCATGGCCACCTCGCGCAAACCGCCGGTGCCCGCCGACCCGCTCGTCCGGCGGGTGCGGCCGGAGGAGTTCGACATCCTGCTGCCGGCGTGCGTGGCCATGTTCACCGAGGAAGTCGGCGTCTCGCCCAACCTCGGCGACGGCGGCGCGCTCTACCGCACCAGGGTCGCCGAGCTGATCAGGATCGGCCGGTCCTACGCGCGCATCGACAACGGGAAGGTCGTGTTCAAGGCGGAAGTGGGGGCAGTCACGCCGCAGGCCTGCCAGATCCAGGGCGTGTGGGTGGACCCGGAGCTGCGCGGCAGGGGGCACGCGGTGGCGGGCATGGCCGCCGTGGTCGAGGCCGCCTTGCAGTGCTTCGCCCCGGTGGTGACCCTCTACGTCAACGACTACAACCACTCGGCGCGAGCGGTCTACCGCAAGGTCGGCTTCGTCGAAGTGGACACCTTCATGTCCGTGCTCTTTTAGAGACGTACGAGCTTGTCGAACAGCCGGGCCAGCTCCGTGTCCGGATCCGCGGTGAGGCCCGCGTGCACCGGACCCGCCTGCACGATCGTGCTGCGAGGCGCCGTCAGCCAGCGGAACCTGCCCCCCAGCGACTCCGACTCCAGCGGTCCGGCCTCCTCGCCGCAGGCCCGTTCGTACGCGCCGAGCGCCCGGCGTACCGCGTCCACGTCGGCCGTCGGGTCGAGCGCGCGCAACCGGGCCGGATCCAGCTCCACCCGCGCGCACAGGTAGCCGCGCGGCTGGCAGTAGAGCAGCACGCCCGCGTTGATCTGCTCACCCCGCTCCACCTTGGGGATCACGCGGATGACCGCGTACTCGTACACGTCCCTGGTCACCGGGCGCCTCCCCGCCAGAACTCGCCGACGGACCCCGGCCCGGACTGCCGCGTGGCCTGCTCTCCGCCGCGCACCAGCCACTCGCGCGGCCCGTGCGCCCGCCGCACCAGATGATCGACGTACGCCTCCCGCACCGCCTGCGGGTCGTCGAATCCCGGCTCTTCGTCGAGCCATTCGTCCGGCACCAGAGCCGTCACGGTCTCCAGCAGCTCGCGCGTGATCTTCCCCGCCAGGTCGGCGCCCGCGGCCGCCACGTCGCCGGCGAACGGGGCGAGCACGTGGTCACCGGCGTCGAACGGGCGCTGCGGATCGGCCGTGGGCCAGTTGTGATGGAACCAGAGCGACGCGCCGTGGTCGATCAGCCAGGTCTCGCGGTGCCAGACCAGCAGGTTGGGGTTGCGCCAGCTCCGGTCGATATTGTGAATGAGGCCGTCGAACCACACCACCCGCGCCGCGAACACCGGGTCCGCCGTCCACGCCAGCGGATCGAACCCCAGCGCGCCCGGCAGGAAATCCACCGCCAGGTTGAGCCCGGTGCTGGCCTTGAGCAGGTCCTGGACCTCCTCGTCCGGCTCCCGGATGCCGAGCTGCGGGTCGAGGTCGATGAGCTTGAGCTCGGGGGTCTTGAGCCCGAGCCGGCGGGCGAGCTCGCCGGCGATGATCTCGGCGACCAGCACCCTGCGGCCCTGACCCGCCTCACGGAACTTCACGACGTAGGTGCCCAGGTCGTCGGCCTCGACGACGCCGGGCAGCGACCCGCCCTCCCGCAGCGGGGTCACATAACGGGTGGCTGCGATCTTATCCAGCACGACACGAGGTTATCGCCCACCTCAGGGGGTGGGCCGCGGGGGCCGGGATTGGGCGAAGGGGTGGAGCCCCACGTTGGCCCCTTCACCCCGTCCCGGGCTCATACTGTGGACGGCGTCCCCGACCAGCGTGACGGCCGGCTCCTCCTCCCAAGGCTCCACCCGGTGCGCCGAGTAGACCTGCAGGACGAACGTCGCCTCGACCTCCGCCTCCCGCACGATGCGCTGGACCCCTTCGTGCCACCCCCGCGCCGTGTCCCTGGCCAGCCGGTGCAGCTCTGCGGGCGGCATGCCGTCGGGCCGGGGGCCGGGCACGCTCGCCGTCCAGGAGAAATACCCGGGGAGGTCCGTGATCTGCGCACCGGGAGCGTGCCGGGCGACGGCCTCGGGCACGGGGGTGAGTGTCCGGCAAGTGGCGATGGAGACGGCCCGGCCGTCCGGGGCGATGACCCGGTTGAAGGAGTCGACCAGCTCCGAGGGCGTATCGGCCAGTAGCTCGGGCGTGATCCAGGTCCTGCCGTAAAGCACCCAGTTGAGCTCGTCCACCACGGCCTCGGGCAGAAGCTGGGCCCGCACCCGCGAGCGGGCACCCTCGGCCCCCACGAGCAGATCCCCGTCCACACTCTGCCCACCGCCGAAGTGAGCGCGGACCCAGCCGTCATCGAGCCGCTCGTACCTCTGATAGTCCATCCGAAACGCACACAATCCTCCAGCCCGGTCATGAGGATCTCCCTCCGCGGACCGGCGTTCGATCGTCATCGAGCTGACGGACGACGGGCACGCGCTGGTGCCCCGGCTGCCGCCGGTCTTCGGGAAGATCAGTCGCCAGGTCTTCGCGGGGTTCTCGCCGGAGGAGGTCGCGCAGGTGACGGACATGCTGCGGCGCATCATGAAGAATCTCGCCGATGGGCCGGACGCCTAGGGTGCTTGGGTGGCGCGGGCGCGGACGGCGGACAGGATGATGTGGCGGACCAGGCCGCTGCCGAGACGGATCACCGCCCAATATCGCAGGAACGCCCGTCGTGCGGCCGGGCTCGTGGCCAGGACGCGGGTCTCGGTCACCAGCCGCACTCGCCCGGAGCCCGCCTCCTCCAGCACGAAGCTGAACGTCCCCTTCGCGTAGCCCGGGCGGTCGAAGGCGTCGAAGTCACCGGCGGTCGTGATGGACGGCGTGTCCTCGGCGCGGCCCAGGCGCCACCACTGGCCGACCGTGCCCAGGACCACCTCGCGGCCCGGGTCCTCGGCCAGGAGCGTGAAGGCGGACATGCCGGGATGGGGCCGGCCGCCGCGTGACCGCGAGACCAGCGCGCGGGCGGCGAAGAGCGGCTTGGCGAGGCGGACGTCCGACGGTCGCAGGTGGGTGAGGGCGTCCCAGACGCGCTCGCGCGGGGCATTGATCACGATGGAGTGACGTTCGGCGGCGTCGGGGCGGGGGATGAGCCGGTCGGCGAGCTGGGACATGGCCACCTCTTCCATACGGATGCGTATGGTGCTGACTATACGGTGCCGTATGGCAGGCTGGGCGGGTGGGCCGGTTGAACGCGGATGACTGGGCGCGGGCCGCGCTGGACGCGCTGGCGGAAGGCGGGCTCGCCGCCGTCGCCGTCGAGCCGGTGGCCGTGCGGCTGGGTGTGTCGAAAGGCAGCTTCTACTGGCACTTCGCCAACCGGCATGCGCTGGTGGAGGCGGCGCTGTGGCGCTGGGAGGCCGAGACCGAGGAGATCATCGCCGGGCTGGAGGCGGTGCGTGATCCGGTGGCGCGCATGCGGATGCTGCTCGAAGGCGCCCTGGGGAGCGGGCGGGACGCGGCCGTCTCGTTCCGGCTGATCAGCGAGGCCGACGATCCAGTGGTGGGGGCGGTGGTGCGGCGGGTGAGCGAGCGGCGGCTGGCGTATATGCAGGCCACGTTGGAGGAAGCCGGGCAGCCGCCGGGGGAGGCCCGCCGGCGGGTGCTGGCCGGGTACGGCGGCTACCTGGGGCTCGCGGCGCTGGCCCGCGTCGGGGTGGTGGCGGAGCCGCCTCTCGACCTGGTTGACACGCTCATGGCCGAGCTCGGCCTCCCGCCGGCCTGACCCCGCAGCGTCAGAGCTTGGCGATGACCTCCTCGGCGAAGCGTTCCATGGTGGCGATCTTGAGCTCGAGTGTGCCCTCGCCGTACCGTGCCTTCTCCTCCGGGGTGGCCAGCCACCACGGGGCGGCCAGCGTGCCGGTCACGCCTTTGGCGGCGAAATGACGGTAGGTTTCCGCGTCCGGCAGCACGGCGAGCGGCGCGATGATGTCGAACGGCCCCGTCCTGCCGTTCTCGTCGAGGTGCCGGCGCAGCGTGTCGAGCACGGGGTCGAGCTGCTCCTCCGTGTAGATGCGGTTGCCGATCCAGCCGTCGCCGGCGCGGGCCGCCCGCCGCAGGGCCGCCTCGCTGTCGCCGCCCACGTACACCGGGATGCGTTGAGAAGGAGTCGGCGAGATCGACAGGGGCGGGAGGCCGTCCAGGCTGACCGTCTCGCCGGCCCAGAGCGAGCGCAGCACGGGGAGCATGGCGTCCAGCCGCCGCCCCCGCGTGTGGAAGTCCTGTCCTGTGGCGACGAACTCCTCCTTGCACCACCCCACGCCCACTCCGAACGTCACCCGGTCGCGGGACAACACCGCCGCCGTGGACACTTGCTTCGCCACGGTGAGCAGGTCGCGGACGGGGGCGATGTAGACGTTCGGCGAGAAACGCAGGGACGTGGTGACCGCCGCCATCGCCCCGATCGTCACCCACACGTCCGGCCAGTGCGTCGTGGCGTCCCAGCGCGGCCGTCCCGACCGCGAGTAGGGGTACGGTGTGGCGAAGTCGGCGTAGAAGAGGTGGTCCGACAGCGTCAACGTGTCGAACCCGCACCGCTCGGCCGCCCGGGCCAGCTCCACGAACTGGCCGGCGTCGACGAACGAGGCCCCCAGCCAGATCTTCATCGAAACTCCGGGGCGACCTTGGTGGCGAACAGCTCAAGGTTGCGCTTGACCGTGTCGAGCGGCAGCACGCCCTGCTGCCCCTGCATGTAGAGCCCGAACCACTCCAGGTCCGGCATCCGGTCGAGCATGCGCTGGATGCCGCGCTTGATGTCGTCGGGCGTGCCGAACAGGGCCATCTCGACGTCGTTCATGCGCTTGGCGTCGCCCTTCTCCGGGGAGATCGGCTTGTGCTTCTCGTCCTCCTTCTTCCGCAGCACCTCCAGATATCCGAAGGGGCCGAAGAAGGCGGCGAAGTCCTTGGGGATGCTGCGGCCGAAGGTGTTGATCGCCTGCTCGGTGGTGTCCGCGATCCCGACGATCTTCAGGATGCCGGTGTGCTCGCCCAGCTTGTAGTGGCGGCCCTGCTTGGCGGACTCCTCCTGGTAGAGCTTGGCCTTGGCGGCGTGGTCGTCCGGGTTGGGGGTGAACATCCACGGCAGGATGTTCTCCTGCGCGGCCCTGATGACCGACCGGTCGGAGATCGTGAAGGGCTGCCACAGCTCGGGGTGCGGGTTCTGGTACGGCCGCGGGCAGACCGACACGGCCACGACCTTGCCCTCCTCGTCGAGCTCGGCAGGCGCGCCGAAGGTCCGGGTCCACTCCTGGGCGGGCCAGCCCTCGATGCCCTCGTACGGGTAGGGCACCTGATAGTCGAGCACGTCGGACTTGTACCGCAGGGTCTCCTCGGTCCACGCCAGCTTCATGATCTTCAGCACTTCGCCGAAGACGTCGAAGTTACGGGTGTCGGACGCCGAGCCGTCCGAGCGGGCGGCGGCGGCGTGCCAGCGCTGGCCCAGGACGTTCATCCAGCGGTTCTGGTAACCACGTGCCACGCCCAGCCGCAGCCGTCCCTTGCTGAACTGGTCGAGCAGCGCGACGTCCTCGGCCGCCCTGATCGGGTCCCACGCGGGCAGCACCAGGCCGAGCGGCGCGAGCAGGATCCGCTCCGTACGCGCGGCGAGGTCGGTGAGGAACATCAGTGGATTGACGGAGAACTCCATGCCCTCGGAGTGGAAGTGGTGCTCGGTCATCATCAGCGCGTCGAACCCGATCTGGTCGGCGTGGACGGCGATCTCCCGGACCTCGTGCAGCAGCCTCTGGTACGACTCCGTGTCCCGCCCGATCGGGCGCTTGGCCTTGGCGTTCTCCTCGGCTGCATATCCAGAGCCTGGAATCTGCGGATTCAGGAAGATGGAAAACTTCACCGGGGACCTCTTTCCGCGGACGGTTCCTCTGCAAGCTACTCTGGAAATCTTAGCCGAGCAATCGCTTGGTTAACTACGAGGAGGGCGCATGAGACTGGGCGTCACGATGTTCGCCACGGATCTGGCCATGCCGATCTACGAGCTCGCCAGGGCGGCCGAGGAACGCGGTTTCGACTCCCTCTGGCTGCCCGAGCACACCCACATCCCGGTCTCGCGCCGCACGCCGCCCGCCGCCGGGCAGGACGAGCTGCCCGAGGAGTACAAGCGCACGCTCGACCCCCTGGTCGCACTCTCGTTCGCCGCCGCCGCGACCCGCCGGCTGCGCGTCGGCACCGGCATCCTGCTGGCCGCCCAGCGCGATCCCATCGTGACCGCCAAGGCCATCGCCACGCTGGACCACCTGTCGGGCGGGCGGGTCGCGGTCGGCGTCGGCTTCGGCTGGAACGTGGAGGAGATCGAGAACCACGGCGTCCCGTACGCCCGCCGCCGCGAAGTGGCCAGGCGCAACGTGCTGGCGATGCGGGCACTCTGGCGCGACGAGGTGGCCTCCTTCGACGGCTTCGAGCCGTCCTGGTGCTGGCCGAAGCCGATCAGCGGCCCGCCGGTCTACGTGGGCGGCGCCGCGGGGCCGAAGCTGTTCGCCCACGTCGCCGAGTACGCCGACGGCTGGATGCCGATCGGCGGCGCCGGCATCAAGGCCGCGCTGCCGGCGTTGCGCGAGGCGTGCGAGAAGGCGGAGCGGCCGATGGCCGAGGTGATCCCGTTCGGCACGCGGCCGACCAGGGAGAAGCTCGACTACTTCGCCGGGCTCGGGATCCAGGAGGCGGTTGCCACGTTGCCCAGTGGCCAGGCCGACACCGTGCTGCCTCTGCTGGATGATTACGCGCAACTGATCTAAGGGACGGCATAATGCCGAAATATGTCCGAGCTACGAACCGATGACCCACGTCAGCTTGGGGCGTACCGGTTGTCGCGCAGGCTCGGTCAGGGCGGCCAGGGCGTCGTCTACCTCGGCCATTCGCCGCAGGGGGCGCAGGTCGCGATCAAGCTGCTGCACGCCAGCCTGTCCGGTGACCCCGACATGCGCCGCCGATTCCTGGGAGAGGTGGAGGCGGTGCGGCGGGTGGCCGCGTTCTGCACGGCCCAGCTGCTCGACGCCGACCTCGAAGGAGACCGGCCCTATCTGGTCAGCGAGTACGTCGAGGGGCCGTCGCTCCAGCAACACGTGCTCGCCAAGGGGCCGCGGCAGGGCGGATCCCTGGAACGCCTGGCCATCGGCACCGCCACCGCGCTCGGCGCCATCCACCGGGCCGGCGTCGTGCACCGGGACTTCAAGCCGGGCAACGTGCTGCTCGGGCTCGACGGGCCGCGGGTGATCGATTTCGGGGTGTCCCGGCTGGTCACCACCACTACCGCGACCACCAGCCAGATCCCCGTCGGGACGCCGGCGTACCTGCCGCCCGAGCGCATCAAGGGCGAGCCCGCCGGGCCGGCCGCCGACCTGTGGGCGTGGGGGCTGACCGTCGCGTACACCGCGACCGGGCGGCACTCGTACACGGCGGACACCTATCAGGAGGTCCTGGCCAGGATCCTGTACGGGAAGCCGCACCTGGGGCCGCTGAGCGGGCGGCTGCGCGAGATCGTGGAGGCGTGCCTGGCGCCCGAGCCGGGGGACCGGCCGGACGCCGAGGAAGTGCTGCGGTGGTTGCTGGGGCAGGACGCGGCAGGCGAGGACGTGCTGTCGTCGGGCGCGATGGCCGCCCTCCCGCGCTCCACCCCCACGCTCCCGGCCTCCGGCCCCACCCCCACGCTCCCGGCCTCCGGCCCCACCCCCACGCTCCCGGCCTCCGGCCCCGCGCCCGCGGCCTCCGGACCCGCGCCCGCAGCCTCCGGCACCGGACCCGCGCCCGCAGCCTCCGGCACCGGACCCGTGTCCACAGCCTCCGGCAGCGGGCTGTCCGCGGCCGTCGGCTCGGTGACGGGTGGGCTGGGCGCGGGGGTCACCACCACAGGGGGATCGGTCACGGACCCCGATCCGACCACCAGCTTCCCCACGGTCGCCCGCACCTCGCCGCAGCCGGAGCGCCCCCGCCGGCGGCCCCGGGCCTGGCAGATGGGGGTGGCGGCGGCTGGGCTGGCCATGGGGGTGGCCGGCTTCGTGTTCTGGCAGCGCGGTGCGCAGGGGCCCGGGCTGGAGGGGACGTGGACGGGCTCGGCCGAGCATTTCACCGCCCAGCGGGTCTTCCCCGTCGAGCTGCGCCTGGGCGACGACGGCGGGAACATGCGGTGGGGGGCCGACCTGCACTGCTCGGGGCGGCTGGGGCGAACGGGGACCGGGATGGTGTTCGCGCTCGATCAGGTCGTGGGCGAGGAATGTTATCCGGGCACGTTGCGCATGTTCCCGACGTCGTACGCCGACCAGATGGCCATCAAGGTGACGCGCCAAGGTAAGGACGAAGTGACGTATTCGGGCACGGTCACCCGTACCTCTTGACCCGCTGTATCACGGTCAGGCCGCGATTGCCCTGAGCACCGTTGACTGGTGGCAATCCGTTGCTTTCAGTAGAGAGCGGAAGTGGGGTGGCGGCGAGGGGAGGCGCCCCGTGCCAACGGCACAGCCGCTCAGAACGGGGGACCCGCAGCGACTCGGAGAGTACGCGCTTTCCGGGCGTCTGGGCGAGGGTGGTCAAGGCGCGGTGTTCCTCGGTTCGCGGGGCGGGGAGACGTACGCGGTCAAGCTGCTGCACGGACCGGTGGGCGACGAGCGGGCGGCGTTCTTACGGGAAGTCGAGCTGGCCAAGTATGTGGCGAGGTTCTGCACGGCCCAGGTGATCGACGCTGGGTTCGACGAGGGCCGGCCGTACATCGTGAGCGAATACGTCGATGGGCCGTCGCTGGCCAGGGAGGTCGCGCTGACCGGGCCGCGACGCGGCGGAGCGCTGGAGCGGCTGGCGGTCAGTACCGCGACCGCGATCACGGCCATCCACCGCGCGGGCATCGTCCATCGGGACTTCAAGCCCCAGAACGTGTTGCTCGGGCCGGACGGGCCGCGGGTGATCGACTTCGGCCTGGCCAGGGCGCTGGACGCGGCGGCCACGGTGAGCGGCAGGGGCGTGGGGACGCCTGCCTACATGGCGCCGGAGCAGATCACGGCGTCGGCCGTCACGGGCCAGGCGGATGTGTTCTCGTGGGGTGCGACGATGTGCTTCGCGGCCAACGCGACGGCGCCGTTCGGGCAGGACTCGGTGGCGCCGGTGCTGCACCGCATCCTGACGGCGCCGCCCGAGCTGGGGCTGCTGGAGGGGCGGCTGCGGCGGCTGGTGGAGTCCTGCCTGGACAAGGACGCCAGGAACCGGCCGACCAGCAGGGAGTTGCTGTTCGAGCTGCTGGGGGAGTCGGAGGAGTTGCCGGCCGAGGTGCTCGGCACGCCGCCGCCGCACATCCTGCGGCTCACCCCGCCCCTGGTCCCCGAGCCCCGGACTCCCGTCGCCGAACCGGAGGCCACCGGGCTGCCGGGAGGCTACTTGTTGCCGGGCCGGACCATGGGCGCTCAGTCCTCGGACCCGGCGACGGCATCCGGGCCCGGCCCCGCGTCCGCTTCCGGGGCGGGCGACGACGGCGTGCGGACCGTTGACACGGAGGGCCATGACAGGAGGAGGTGGCCCCGGGCCGCCGTCGCCGTCTGCGCTGCCCTCCTGGTGACCGCGGCCGTGCTGTTCGCCCTGGTCGTCCCCAACCTGAACAAGAACGAGCCCGCCGCACAGGTGGCGAGACCGGCCCCGCCCGCGCAATCGGAACCCGCGCCGTCCACGCCCTCCGCCGAGAAGTCCTCCCCCGCCAAACCCAAGGAAACGCAGGAGGCCCGCAAGCCGCCTGTCGACTCCTCAGTGGCGCCGCCGGTGACCGTCCCCGTCCCGCCCCTGGCCGGGCTGGATCGTGCCAAGGCGATCAAAGCCATCAAACAGGCGGGACTGGTGGCCGGGACGGTGACCCAGGCCGACTCGCCGCAGAAGATCGGCCAGGTGCTGAGCAGTAAACCCGCCTCCGGCTCGGCCGTGCCCAAGGGCAGCACTGTCACGCTCCAGGTGTCGGCGGGGCTGGCCGTGCCCTCCGTCGCCGGCCTTCAGCGCAGGGCCGCCGAATCCGCCCTGACCGGCGCCGGCCTCGCCGTCGGCACCGTCACCCGTGCCTGCTCCGACCAGCCGAACGGGCAGGTGCTCAGCACGCAACCCCAGGCCGGGAAGCGGGTGGCAGGCGGCACCCCGGTCGCGCTCACGGTGGCTCGCAGGGGCGCCGCCGTACCGTCCGTCGTGGGCAAGAGCCGGGAGGAAGGGCAGGGTGCGCTGGCGGCGGCCGGGTTCCGGGCGCGGTTCCAGGGCCGGGTCGTGGAGGACGAGTCACGTGTGGGGATGGTCCTCAGCCAGAGCGTCCCGCCGGGCACCTGCGCGGCGCCGGGAACCTCGGTGCTGATCGTCGTCGGGCTCCAGGGCCAGTCGGGCCCCGACCCCACGGAGCCGTCGGAAGGCCCGACCGGCGCCATCTCCGGCCAGTGACGGCCCTGCCGCGCAGCATGTGCGGGCGTGCCTTCATCGGGGGGTTCCTTCCAGGGATACGGTTTCGCCGTGCAGCCGCGACCTCTCGGCGGCCCAGGCGATGAGGTGGCTGTGCAGGCTCTCGGCCGGTGAGGAGAGGATCGGCGCGCGGTCTCTCGTGGCGACCGCGGTCAGGAACGCCTCCACCAGCGCCTCATCACCGCCCCCATGGCCGCCCCTGGCCGTCGCGTCCCCTGTGGGGCGGGTCTCGACGATCTCGGACCGGCCGGTGACGAAGTCGAAGACATTCAGGCGGTCGCCGTCGCCCTCGATCCACCCTCGGGTGCCGAAGATCCGCGTCTGCCGGTGCAGCGCAGGGGTGAAGGCCGTCATGGTGAACGACGCGGTCGCGCCGCCCTCGAACTCCATGTTCACCACCTGGTGGTCGACCACGTCGTTGTCGCAGGCGTACACGCACCTGCCGTACGGGCCGGTCCTGAGCGCCGCCAGCACTCCCTCTTCCGTGACGTCGTCGGTGAGCACCGATAGCGGCCACACCGCGCGCCCGGTCAGCGGCAGGTAGATGCGCTTGGCGGAGTACGGGCAGCCGGGCTCGACCACGCAGTCCAGGCAGCGGTCGGCCGCGCCGGCGGGCCGGTTCTCCGGGCGGAAGTGCTGGAGCCCGCCGAACGAGGAGACGCGGGTGACCTGCTTGCCGGTCAGGTGGACCAGCCAGTCGAGGTCGTGGCAGGACTTGGCGAGCAGCATGAACGTGGATTCGTCCGTACGCCGCCAGTTGCCCCGCACGTACGAGTGCGCCTGGTGCCACCACCCGACCGGCTCCAGGTGCTGGATGCTGACGATCTCGCCGATCCGGCCGGCGTCGAGCAGCGCCTTCAACGCCCGTGTGTACGGCGTGTAGCGCAGCACGTGGCAGACCGCGAAGACCGCGCCGGAGCGCTCGGCGGCCGCGACGATCGCCCGGCAGTCGTCCTCGGAGACCGCCATCGGCTTCTCCAGCAGGATGTCGTAGCCGAGCTCGGCGAGGCGGACCGCGGGCTCGACGTGGTCGCGGTCCTGGGTGGCGATGATCACCGCGTCCGCCTGGCGGGGCAGCGCGGCCAGCTCGCGCCAGTCCGCGTACTGCACGGCCTCGGGGAACCGTTCGCGCCGGCTGTCCAGCGGATCGGCCACGGCGACCACGCGGGCCCGGCCGGTGTCTACGGCGTGGCGGGCGTAGCCGGTCCCCCGAAAGCCCGCGCCGACCACGGCGAGAGTCACCATTGCGCCTCCACTTATGTAACCAATTCACGTATGTCGGTCGATGCTAGGATCCTGGCTGATAGACGTCAATGGACAGCTATGAGGCAGTTATGAGAAAGGGTCTCATAAGTTGACCGAGCTCCGGCCGGGTGACGCGTCGCTGCTGCGCAAGGTGAACACCCAGGTCACGCTCAGGGCCCTGCGGCGCGAGGGCGTGGCCACGCTGACGCAGCTCGGCCGCGTCACCGGGCTGTCCAGGCAGACGGTGGAGGCGGTGCTCGACGAGCTGAGCGAGCGCGGCTTCGTCAAGGAGGTGCCGCCCGACGAGGGCGTGATGGGGCGGCCCGCGCGGCGGTTCGGGTTCCGGGCGGACGCCGGCTACGTGGTGGGCGTGGATGTCGGCGGCGACGGCATCGTCGCGGCGCTGGCCGATCTCAGCGGCGAGGTGATCGCCTGGCAGCGGGCGGGCGTCTCCGGCGACGCCGCCGCGCACGAGCGGCTGGAGGCGGCCCGGCGCACGGCGCTGACGTGCGTGGACAGCGCGGGCGTGGCACGCAAGCACGTGTGGGCGGTGGCGGCGGGGACTTCGGGCATCGTGGACCGCACCGGCCGGGTGTCACTGTCGATCACGTTGCCCGGCTGGACCGGGGTGGACCTGGCGGGGCTGGCCGGGCGCTGGTTCGGCGGCACCGCGCTGGCCGCCAACGACGCCAACCTCGCGGCCCTGGCCGAGCACTGGCGCGGCAGCGCGCAGCATGCCTCCGACGTCGTGTACGTGCTGATCGGCCACCGGGCGGGCGCCGGCATCCTGATCGGCGGCCGCCTGCATCCCGGGCGCAGCGGGGCGGCGGGCGAGATCGGCACGCTGCGCCAGGTCGGGTGGGAGGACGCCGCCCGCGAGCTGGTCAAGGACGCCTCGGCGGCGGAGGTGTTCGAGGCGGCGCTGCGGGGTGAGCGGGACGCCGTGTGCCGGGTGGACCGCTACGCGGAGAATCTCGCGATCGGCGCCTCGGCGCTCGTCCTGGCCATCGACCCGGACCTGCTGGTGCTCGGCGGCGGCTACTCGCGCGCCGGCGACGTGCTGCTCGAACCGCTCCGCCGGCACCTGGCCGAGCTGTGCGTGAGCGCGCCCGAGGTGGTCGCGTCCACCTTCGGGGACGAAGGGGTGGCCTTGGGTGCGGTACGCCTCGCACTCGACCACGTCGAGCGGGAGATCCTCGGCCTTTAGAAGGCGTGGCAGGACTCGAGGAGCACGGCGCGCACCTGGTCCTCGGGCAGGTCCATGGTCTTGACCACGCCCCACAGCAGCGCGCCGAGCAGCGCCCAGCTCTTGAGCCGGACGTCCGGGCCGGGATCGTCGCCCACGAGCTTGGCGTGGATCTCGTCCCTGAACGTCCTGACCGTATCCCGCTTCGAGCCCGGCGAGACGGAGTCGTCGGCGGACAGGTCCTCCATGAACAGGCGGATCACCGAGCGGTAGCGCACCGCGAACGAGACCAGGGCCTCGACGAAGTCGTCCCGGGTCGCGTGGTCGGCGCCGAGGAGCTGGAGCATGTCGTCCGCCGCCGGCGAGAGCAGCTCGGCGGCCAGGCGGTCCTTCGGGTGGAAGTGGTAGGCGACGGCGGTCTTGGTCAGGCCGACGGCGGCGGCGATGTCGGCCAGGGACGTGGCCGCGTAGCCGCGCTCGGCGAACAGCTCTCTGGCCGCGGCCAGGATGCGGCTGCGGGTGTCGTCGGCTGTGGTCATCGTCTCATTTTCCCGCCGGGTACGCGTTCTGTAACATCCGCGGCTTATCGTATGTCCTGTACGACCGTACAGGACGGCCGTCGAGTGGGGGCTGAGCGATGACGCGGTTGCTGGGACGGCTGGGCGGCTGGTGCGCGCGGCACGGCAAGATCGTGCTGGCGTTATGGGTGATCGCGGCCGCCGCGCTGATGGGCGCCAACCTCGCCTTCAGCAGCCCCACCAGCAACGACGCGAGCATCCCCGGCACGGACGCGCAGCGCGCGCACGACCTCATGAAGGAGGGCTTCGGCCCCGGTTACGCGCAGGGTGGCACGGTCCAGCTGCTGGTGTACTCCGCCGACGGCCCCCTCACCGAGGAAAAGCGTAAGCAGGCGATGGAGCGCTCCAGCGACCGCCTGCGGACGATGGACCACGTCGTGCAGGTGGACACGCCGTTCCGCAGGGGCGGCATCGCCTCCAACCTGCAGATCGGCCTCATCACCATCCGTATGGAGGGCCACGACCCGGACAAGCTCTCCGAGACCACGCAGGCGCTGTCGAAGGCCGCCGATCCGGCCAGGGCCGCCGGGATGGAGGTGGTGCCCGCCGACGCCTCGAGCCCTGCGGACAAGGAGATCAAGACCGGGCCCAGCGAGATCATTGGCGTGGTCTGCGCGCTGCTGGTGCTGGTGTTCGCCTTCGGGACGCTGGTGGCCGCGATGATCCCAATCTTCGCCGCGCTGCTCAGCGTGGCGTCGGGGCTCGGCGTGATCGGGCTGCTCGGCTGGGTCGTGGACATGCCCAAGCAGGCCGGGATCATGGCCACCATGATCGGGCTCGGCGTCGGCATCGACTACGCGTTGTTCCTGCTGTCGCGCCATCGCCGCCTGCTGGCCCAAGGGGTGCCGGTCGTGGAGTCGGTACGGCGTACCGTGGCGAGCTCGGGCGGCGCCGTCGTCTTCGCCGGCGGCACCGTGATCATCGCGTTGAGCGCGCTCATGCTGGCCGGTTTCCCGCTGCTGGCCACGCTCGGCTGGGTGACCGGCATCTCCGTCGTCGCCGCCGTGCTGACCTCGATCACGCTCGTCCCGGCCCTGCTCGGGCTGCTCGGCCACCGCGTCAACGCGCTCAAGGTGCCGCTCCTGCGCGGCGGCGGCTCCTCCGGCACCGGCTGGGCCGGGCTGGGGTCGTGGGTGGCGCGCCGCCCGTGGGGGACGCTGCTGGCCAGCGTCGCCGTGCTGGGCGCGCTGGCGGCCCCGGCGCTCGGGCTCAAGCTGGGCCCGCTCGACGAGGGGTATGCCGCCCAGGGCTCGGACTCCCGGCGCGCGTACGAGCTCATGGCCACCGGCTTCGGCCCCGGCGCCAACGGCGGGCTGATCGTGGTCGCCGAGCTGCCGTCGACGGTCGAGAGCGCGAAGGACCCGCTCGTGGCGAAGATCGCCCGCGAGGTGAAGGCCGTCGACGGGGTCGCGCACGTGGCCGACCCCAAGGTCAACACCTCCGGCCGCGCGGTCCTGCTGCAGACCGTCACGGACTACGCCCCCAGCGACAGCCGGGCCGCGGGCGTCGTCAGGGACATCAGGGACATCACGCTGCCCGGCGTCGACGTGCACGTCGGCGGGAAGGTCGCCGGGCTCACCGACGCGGGCGATCGCATGGCCGAGCGCACCCCGCTGGTCATCGGCGTGGTGGTGCTGCTCAGCGCCCTGCTCCTGCTGCTGGCCTTCCGCGCGCCGGTCGTCGCGATCAAGTCCGCGGTGATGAACCTGGTCTCACTCGGGGCCGCGTTCGGTTCGCTGGCGCTGGTGTTCTCCTTCGGGCTCGGCAGCGGGCTGGTGGGCATGGATACGCCGGCGGACTCCTCTTACCTGCAGACGATCTTCTTCTCGGTGCCGGTCGAGAGTTATGTGCCGCTGCTGCTGTTCGCGGTGTTGTTCGGGCTGTCGATGGACTACGAGGTGTTCCTGCTGACGGCGGTGCGGCAGGCGTACGCGCGGCATGGGGACAACGCGCGGGCGGTGGCGGAAGGGCTCGGCTCGACGGGCAGGGTGATCACCTCCGCCGCGCTGATCATGGTGGCCGTGTTCGTGGCGTTCATCGCCTACCCGGACGCCATGGTGAAGACGTTCGGGGTGGGGCTGGCGGTGGCGATCGCGGTGGACGCCACGATCATCCGCGGTTTCCTGGTGCCCGCCACGATGGTGATCCTCGGGCGCTGGAACTGGTGGTGCCCGCGCTGGCTGGACCGGCTCCTGCCGAACCTCTCCGTGGAGGGGCACGAGGAGGAGGACGAGCCGGTCGCCGAGCGCCGGGAGCCCGTCGGGGCGGGCGTCTAGGGCCGGTACGGACTGCCCGTACGAAACCGCCACATCACCGAGTTGAACTGCCGCCGGAGATTCGGTCCAGCAGGGCCACAGCCCGTCTTTGTGGATGTGGTCGCCGAGGGACCAACCGTGGTTGACCGCGACCGTTCCGTCCCGCACCGACACTATCTGGCTGGTGAGCGGACAGGTCGCCCCGGCCAGGTAGGCGGTCGAGGGCGAGATGCAGTTGACCTGAACGCCGTACCGGCCGAGTTCAAGGGCGGACACGATTGATGAAGACGACGCGTCCGCCCAGACTTCCCAAATGTGATCATCCTTCAGTTGCTACAGTCTATGTAGCGATTCATGATATGTATTAATTCGGAAGATGAACTAGACTGCCCTGCGTGGTGGAGAAACAGGGATTGCGGGAGCGTAAGAAGCAGCGCACCCGGCAGGCACTGATCGAGGCGGCGGTTCGCCTGTTCGAGGACAAGGGCTACGACCACGTGACCGTGGCTGAGATCGCCGACGCCGCGGAGGTGTCGCCCCGCACCTTCTTCCTCCATTTCCAGGCCAAGGAGGACGCGCTCCTGGCCAACGCCGACCTGCGCGTCGACCTGGCGCTGCAGGCGATCGCCGAGCGCCGCCCCGAGGAACGGCTGCCCGACGTGCTGGTGCGGGCGATGGACCTGATGATCGCCAACACCTGGGTCAGCGACCTCCCCAGCGGACTCGCGGCACTTCGGGCACGGCTGACGGCCTCAGTGCCGGCGCTGCAGGCCCGGCTGCTGCAGCGATACCTCGCCGCACAGACCGAACTGGCCCAGGCGCTGCAACGGGCATTCCCCGACAGGCTCGACACGATCACCGCCTCCGCCCTGCTCGGCGCGATGGTGGGCGCGATCAGCGCATCTGCACTGACCGCGCTGCAGCGCGGCGACGGACCCGACGAGGTACGGAACGCCATGCGGCAGGCCATGGCCTTGGTGGCGCAATCCGTCACCTGACCGCGTCCATTCCAGCCCGATTGGCTCGGTCAGTCCTCCTCCTCCCCGTCGTCGTGGCCGCGGGCGGGTGAGCGCCTTTGCGTCAACACTGGTCACATTTCGGGACAACCGTCTTCTTGGAGTGCCATGTTGTACGGGCGTCAGGCGGAGCAGGCGGTCATCGGCGGGCTGCTGGAGGGCCGGTCCGGTGCTCTGGTGGTGCGTGCTGCTGCGCCCGGTCGTCGATCACATGGAGGCGTTGCCGCCGCAGCAGGCGGAGGCGTTGCGGCGATAATGCCTGGCGGGCCCATCCGGGAGGAACCTTATGCGCGGGCGATCACACCATGTACTGGTCGTGACGCAGGTACACGTCGGTCCACTCTTCAGGGGTGAGCTGGCGGCCGGTGGCCACGATGTCGGCGAGCTCCTCGAAATAGGCCTCACGGGGCGCGCCCGGGGTGAAGAGGATCAGCATCGACGCGGGCTCCCCGGATTCGTTGCGGAAGGCGTGCACGCCGCCCTCCGGCACGAAAAGGAAGTCACCCGGCTTGCCATCGGCCCACGTGTCGCCGTTGAAGAGGCGGATGGTGCCGGACAGCACGTAGAACGACTCGGTCATCGTCCGGTGGAAGTGCGCACCGGGGCCGGACGGGGCCGGGCCCATCTCCCACCGGTACAGGCCGAACGCGCCGTTGGTCGAGCCGCCTGTGCCGAGGTAGTGCACCTGCGTCCCAGTGCCAATTTTCAGGTCAGGCGGCCTGCTGGCCGTATGGAAGACGCCGCTGTGCTCGCCGGTTTCAGCCAGGTATCGGGGCTCGGGATAGGACATGTCGGCAGGATAGCGTCAGAACGTGATCACGGTGCGGGCGACGGTCCCCTGACGGACGTGGGCGACGGCCTCGTTGATCTGGTCGAGCGGGAGGCGTTCGGAGATGAGGCCGTCGAGGTCCAGGCGGCCCCTCAGGTATTGACCGGCCAGCATGGGCAGGTCGCGGTGCGGCGCGGCGTCGCCGCCCTGGGTGCCCATGAGGCGGCGGGAGGCGAACAGCAGGCCCGGGTCCAGCTCCAGCGGCTGTCCCGCCGGCGGGCTGCCGACCATGACCGTGGTGCCGCCCGGCTGGGTCGCCGCGAACGCCTGCGCCAGCACGCCGGGCACTCCCGTCGCGTCGAAGGCGTAGTCGACGCCGCCCGTCACCAGCTCGGCCACCTGCTTGGGCAGGTCCCCGGCGAGCAGGGTCGCGGTGGCGCCGAACTGCAGCGCCAGCTTGAGTTTGTGCTCGGCCACGTCGGCCGCGATGATCGTGGTCGCGCCCGCGAGCACCGCGCCCTGGATGACGTTGAGCCCCACCCCGCCGCAGCCGACGACGAGGACCGAGGCGCCGGGAGGGACCTGGGCGACGTTCAAGACGGCGCCGACGCCTGTCACGACGCCGCAGGCCAGCAGGCATCCGGCGGCAAACGGCACACTCTTGCGCAGCCGCACGCACATGGCCTCGCTCACGACCGCGTACTCGGCGAACGAGCCGATGCCGATGAAGCGCCGCGTCTCCTGGCCGTCGAGGGTGATCCTGGGCAGGCCGCCCATGATGGTGGGCAGGCGGGCGGGACCCGAGCAGAGGTGGAAGCGGCCGGCGCCGCACGGGCGGCAGCGGCCGCAGGGACCGTTCATCGAGATGATGACGTGGTCGCCGGGCGTGACGGAGGTGACGCCCGCGCCGACGCTCTCCACCACGCCCGAGCTCTCGTGTCCGAGGATGAATGGCAGCCTGCTGACCACCGGGCTCTTGCCGTCGATGGCCTTGAGATCGGAGCCGCACACACCGGACGCCTTGATCTGCACGCGGACCTCGCCGGGTCCAGGATCGGCGATCTCCAGCTCGCGGATCTCCATGGGGGAGTGGAACCCGGTCAGCACCGCCGCGCGCATCAGCATGCGCCACACGGTAACCCCGGTGCCGAATTGTAAGCAAGCGATTGCTAGGTAGCCCGTTGACGCCCTTTCTGGGCGAATTTACGCTTGGCGGAAAACCAAGCGAGCGCTAGGCCAAATCGCGAGGCAATCATGATCGTACGGCGGGGTGGGGCGGCGGCGCTCACGGTGGCGCTGCTCGTCACCGGGTGCGCGGCCCAGCAGAAGGCCGCGACTCAGCAGGAGGGTGCGGCCGTGCCAGGCGTGACCGGCACGACGATCAAGGTCGGCGGCGTGCTGACCAAGACCAGTGCCAGCGGATACTCGACCAAGGACGCCGAGATCGGCGCCAAGGCCAGGTTCGAGCGGGCCAACGCCGAGGGCGGTGTGCACGGACGGAAGATCGAGTTCCTCGGCGCCGAGGACGATGGGCAGGACGCGGCCAAGGGCGACGCGGCGGCCAAGAAGCTCGTGCAGAAGGACCAGGTGTTCGCCCTGGTCCCGGTGCACGCGCCCAACTTCGGCGGCGCCGCCTTCCTGGAGCAGCAGGGTGTGCCGTGGTTCGGCTGGGCGACGGGGCCGCAGTGGTGCGGCACCAAGACCGGCTTCGGCTACAACGGCTGCCTGGCGCCCAAGCAGGGTGCCGGATCGCAGACCTGGTGGGGCCGCCAGATGGCCGACCTGCTCGGCGGCGCCGAAGGAAAGAGCGTCTACGTGCAGACCAGCGACTCCAGCGGCAGCAAGTACGGCGGCACGACGATCTCCCAGTCGTTCACCGCGGCCGGCTTCAAACTGGTCGGCGTGAACTCCGGCCTCCCGGCCGCCGCCCCGCCACCCGACTGGCTTCCATACGTCAACAAGATCATGACCTCCAACGGCGGCAAGGCGCCTGACGTCGTGGTCTCCGTGATCGCCGGCACCAAGTTCAACGTCGGCCTGTACTCGGCGCTCAAACGCGCCGGCTACAAGGGCGTGCTCACGGACGCCACCAGCTACGACGCCGCCATCCTCAAGGACCCGGCGAGCGCGCAGGCCCTGGAGGGCGTGATCGCGGCGCCGATGTTCGAGCCCTTCGAGTCGAGCGCGCCGGAGATCGCGCAGCTCAAGCAGGACGTCGAGAAGGTCGCCCCCGGCACGGTGCTCACCCAGCACCTGGCGATCGGCTACTGGGCCGCCGACATCTTCCTCGACATGCTCGACAAGACCGGCAAGGACCTGACCAGGGAGAAGTTCCTGGCCACCGGCAACGGCTCGTACGCCTACGAGAACGCCGGCTTCGGCAGGATCCAGTATCCCAAGGATCACAGCGAGCCGAACGGCTGCGGCGCCCTGGTCAAGCTGGAGAACGGCGCCTTCCAGGTGGCCAAGAGCATGAAGTGCTTCGACAACGTGCCGCTCAAATGATCCTTGGCTATGTGCTCAGCGGCCTGGTCACCGGCGCCATCTTCGCGATCATGGGGTCGGGCCTGACGCTCTCGTACGCCGCGACCGGGGTGTTCAACTTCGCCCACGGCGCGCTCGGTTTCCTGTCCGCCCTGCTGTTCTACGAGCTCACCACGGCCGCCGGGCTGCCCGCCTGGTTGTCGGCTCTGATAGCGGTGGTGCTGTTCGCACCCGCGCTCGGGTACGTGCTGCACAAGTCCATGTTCCGCGGGCTCGCCCAGGCGGGGGAGACGGCGCAGATCGTCGCCACGATCGGGCTGACGATCGCGCTGCCCGCGCTGGGCCTGCTGGTCGTGGACCTGACCGGGCTGCCGCCCGCGGACGCGACCTCGCTGCCACGCGGCGTCGGGCCGCACCCGGCCGTGGCGTTCGACGTGCCCTTCGGCATACAGAGCGTGCGCCTGGACACCGATCAGCTCATCACGTTCGCCTTCTCGGCGGTGGCCGCGGCCGGGTTGTGGGCGTTCATGCGGCACACCCCGTACGGGCTGCGCATGCGGGCCTCGGTCGACCGCCGCCGCCTGGCCACGCTGCGGGGCATCGACGCCGACGCCACCTCGGCGCTGGCCTGGATGCTGGGCTCAGGGCTCGCGGGGTTGGCCGGGGTGCTGGCGGTGTCGGTGCTGGGGCTGGACGCGACGGCGTACACGGTGTTGTTGTTCGCCTCGGCCACGGCCGCGGTGTTCGGGCGGCTGCGGTCGATCCCCTGGACGTTCGCCGCCGGGCTGGCGCTCGGCGTGGTCCAGAACCTGGTCGCCGGCTACACCGACTTCCTGGAGGAGGTCACTGGGCTGCGTACCGCTGTGCCGGTGATCCTGCTGTTCGCCGGGCTCGTGCTGCTGAACAGGTCACGCGAGCGGGTCGCGGGCAGCGCGGCCGAGGACGCCCCGCCGCCCGACCACCTGGCCGGGCTGCCGCCGTGGCGGCGGCGCCTGCCCTGGGCGGTGAGCCTGGTCATCCTGGTGGGCTTCACCTTCCTGGCGCCGGAGTACTACGTGGGGATCGCCGCGCAGGGGCTCGTGCTGGCGCTGATCTTCTGCTCGTTCGTGGTGGTGACCGGGATCGGCGGCATGGTCAACCTGGCGCAGGCGGCCTTCGCCTCGATGGCGGCGCTGACCTGCGGATGGGCGTTCTCCTCCGGGCTGCCGTTCTTCGTGGCGATCCTGCTGGGCGTGCTGGCGGCGGCCGCCGTCGGCATGCTGGTGGCGCTGCCCGCGCTGCGGCTGGGCGGGCGGGTGCTGACGCTCGCCACGCTGGCCCTGGCGCTGCTGGCCGACCAGGTGTTGTTCCAGGTGGACGCGTTCAGCAACGGGACCATCGGGTGGCCGCTGCCCGCGCTCGGCTTCGGCTTCGCCGACACCTCCGACCCGCGGGTGCTGGTGGTGGTGCTGCTCGTGCTGATCGGGTTCGTGGCGCTGCTGGTGCGGAACCTGGAGCGGTCCGCGTCCGGGCGGGCCATCCTGGCCGTGCGGTCGGCCCCGGCCGCCGCGACGACGTCCGGGTTGTCCGCGCCGCGTACCAAGATCATGCTGTTCGTGCTGGCGTCGGCGATCGCCGGTCTCGGCGGGGTGTTGTTCGCGGTCGCGAAGGGCTCGATCACCGCCACCGACCTGCCGGCCTTCGCCGGCTTCGTGTGGCTGGCCGTGGTGGTGCTGCAGGGGGTGCGCCGGATCGGGGGCGCGGTGCTCGGCGGGCTCATCGCGGTCGTCACGCCCGAGCTGCTGTCCACGTGGGGCTTGTCCGCGCACGTCGGGGCCATCCTGTTCGGGCTCGGCGGTATGATCCTCGCCAAGCACCCCGACGGGGTGCTCGCCCAGATGGCCGAGCTCCGCCACCGCCGCCGTACGAAGGCCACCGCAGCCCGCCCTCGCACGGAAGCAGTGGTCTCAGCGGCGGCCGACGGTGCGACGGTGGTCTCAGCGGCGGCCGACGGTGCGACGGTGGTCTCAGCGGCGGCCGATGGCGCGACGGTGGTCTCAGCGGTGGCCGATCGCGCGACGTCAGTCCCGGTGGCGGCCGATGGCGCGCGGTCGTTGCTCGTGCTGGACGGCGTCGTCGCCGGCTACCAGGACTGCACCGTGCTGCGTGGCGTGGATCTGGCCGTACGCCCCGGCGAGGTCGTGGCGCTGCTCGGCGCCAACGGCGCGGGCAAGTCCACCACCTGCGCGGCCGCCGCCGGCGACCTGCCGATCGCCGCCGGCCGGATCCTGCTGGCAGGTGAGGATGTCACCGCCTGGCCCGCCCACCGCAGAGCCCGCGCCGGCATCCTGCTGGCCCCCGAAGGACGCGGCGTGTTCCCGGGACTCACCGTGGAGGAGAACCTCCGGACCTGGCTGCCCGACCCCGAACCGGTCTACGACCGGTTGCCCCAGCTGGCCGAGCGCCGCGGCGTGCTCGCCGGCGCCCTGTCCGGCGGCGAGCAGCAACTGCTCACCCTCGCCCCGGCGCTGGTGCGGCCACCCCGCGTCCTGATCGCGGACGAGCCGTCGCTCGGGCTGGCGCCGCTGGTGGTGCGGCAGATCTTCGAGGTGTTCGCCGAGCTGCGCGAGCGCGGGGTGGCGCTGCTGCTGGTCGAGGAGAAGGCCACGGAGGCCCTCGCCATCGCCGACCGGGTGGCGTTCATGCAGCTGGGCAGGGTCACGTGGGCCGGGCCCCGCTCCGAGGTGGACAGCGAACGGCTGGCCGCCGCTTACCTGGGGGTGCGATGACCATGCTGGCCGTTGACGGTGTGTCGGTGGCGTTCGGTGGGGTCAGGGCGCTCGATCAGGTGTCGTTCGAGGTCGCCGCGGGGCAGGTCTGCGGCGTCATCGGGCCGAACGGGGCGGGCAAGACCACGCTCTTCGACGTGGTGTCCGGGCTGCGCAGGCCGAGCGCGGGGCGGGTCAGCGTGGCGGGCCGGGACGTCACCGGGATGTCGCCGGTCAAGCGGGCCAGAGCCGGGCTGCGCCGCACGTTCCAGCGCACCCAGGTGTTCGGCCGGCTCACCGTCGCCGACAACGTGCTGGCCGCGCTCGACTGGCACGGCGGCGGTGGCGGGCTCGCCGCCGACCTGATCGGCTGGCCGGGCCGGCGGCGGCACGAGCGCGAGCGGCGCGAGCGCGTGAGCGAGGTGCTGCGGCTGTGCGCACTCGACGGGCTGCGCGACGCGTACGCCGCCGCGCTCCCGGTCGGGCAGCGCCGGCTCGTCGAGCTGGCCAGGGCCCTCGCCGACCGGCCCAGGCTGCTCCTGCTCGACGAGCCCACCTCCGGACTCGACGCCGGTCAGACCACCCGCCTGGGCGCGGTCGTCAGGTCGCTGAACACGACCGTGCTGCTGGTCGAGCATGACATGGGCTTCGTCATGGACACCTGCGACCGGATCGTCGTGCTCGACCTCGGCAAAGTGATCGCCACCGGCACGCCGGCCGAGATCAGGGAGAACCCGGTTGTCCGCGCCGCCTACTTGGGCTGAGCGTGGCGCTCGGTGAACGACAGGATCTGGCGCCAGGCGTCCTGGCACGCCTCCGACCACTCGCCGTACGAGCGGTCGAAGAACGAATGCGGAGCGCCATCGTAAATGTGGGTCTCGTGCTCTGTGCCGACCCGGTCCAGCGCGGCCGTGAACGCGTCGAACTCCGCCGGCGTCGACACCGTGTCCGCCCCGCCCCTGAGCAGCAGGATGGGCGCGCCCGGACCGGTCGGAGTCTCCTGGATCGCCCGGAGGGCGCCGTAGAAGCCGATGCCGCCGGCCAGGCCGTTGCCCTCGAAAGCCTGCCGCCACGACTGGGCGCCGCCCATGCAGAAGCCCACCGTGAAGACCGGCCCGTCCAGTTCCTCGGTGGCCGCCCGCACGTCCGCCCTGACCTGGTCGCTGCTCAGCTGCTTGACGTGGGTCATGTAGTCGAAGTCGTCGCCGCGCTCGCCGAGGCCCGCCGTACGGCCGAAGTAGTCGATCGCGATCGTACGGAACCCCGCCTCGGCGAACCGCACCGCCAGGTCCCTGTAGAACGGATGCAATCCGCGTACGTCAGGCATGATCACCACGCTGCGCCCGTTCCACTCGGCGGGCTCGGCCCGGTAGGTGAGGAAACGATTGCCGTCGGCGGCGGTCAGCTCTATCTGCTCATGTGAGGCCACCTCGCCCTGGATCGGCGGTGCTGGCGGCCTGCTGTCGGTGGAATGGCACATGGTGGTCAGCATGCCCACGGCGCTCCCGAATACCCGGGCTCCGGGCTTAAACCTCTGGCCCGCCATCACTTTGGACGGAATGTGAATTCATCAGATGAACGATTCGCGCATTGAGTGGATTGATTTCGCGTTTTACGCCCGGCGGTGAAGGTGCCTTTCTTGGTTTCGGCAGAAAAAAGGGCGAAGAGCCATGGTGTGTCCGGGTGAACAATCCACAGGTTCGTATAGTCAAACAAGGGCCATGGAGAAATCCGACCGGCGCGTCCGAGAGCTCGGACCGGCACTCAACAGCATCATCGACCGGGTGTTCGGCCACCGGCCCTCGCCGTCGAGCCGCGTGGGCTCGCTCGCCTACACCGGCGAGGTCGACGTTGTCACGCGTTCATGGTTCGTCCACCCGTGACACCCGAACCAGGACGCCTTGGCCATAGGAGCAGCAGTACCACCATCACGTCGCCTCTGATGAGCGAAGATGCGGGAGGATGGACGTCATGACGACGACACCCGGGGCCGGGCTGGGTGCGATGATCCGTACGTGGCGGGATCGGCTGCCCCCGTCGGCCGCGGCGCTGCCGGTGGGCCGGGCACGCCGCGCGGCCGGGCTGCGCCGCGAGGAGCTCGCCGAACTCGCCGGCGTGTCGGTCGACTACATCGTGCGCCTGGAGCAGGGGCGGGCCACGACCCCCTCGGCGCAGGTGGTGGCGTCTTTGGCACGCGCCCTGCAGCTGTCGGCCGCCGAGCGGGATCATCTTTACCGGCTGGCCCACCTCATCCCGCCGGCGGACGGCGCGGTCTCCGATCACATCCCACCCGGTGTTCACCGTGTGCTCTCCCGGCTCGGGGACGTCGCGGTCGCCGTGTTCGCGGCGGATTGGCGGCTGATCTGGTGGAACCACAGCTGGGCTGCGCTGCTGGGCGATCCCTCCTCCTCGGCCCCGCAGCTGCGCAATTTCGCCCGCGACAGGTTCCCGGTCGATGCCGGTCCTGCTCGCCTCGCAGGGTGGCCGGTGACCGAAGTGGACAGGGACGCCACCGACGCCGCGGTGGTGTCCGACCTCCGCCGCGCCACCGGCCGCTTCCCCCATGACGCACGCCTGGCAGGTCTGGTCCGCGTGCTCAGCGCGGGCAACCAACGATTCGCCGAGCTGTGGGCGAGCGGTACGGTGGCCGCGCACCGCGAGGACCACAAAACGATCGAGCATCCCTCGGTGGGGCCCGTCACAGTGGATTGTGAGTGCTGACCGACGGTGACTCCGAGCTCAAGATTGTGATCATGACTGCCGTGCCCGGCAGCGAGGACGAGACCAAGCTGCGGCTCGCCGCGATCGCCGGTCCGCCGGTCACCACGAACAGCTCGCACACGCACTAACGGGGCTTCGCCCCAGCCCGACGAGGCATCGGGGTTGTGGCTGAGGTGGGGGCTCCGGCTGGCGACGAAACGGTGACACGATGTGCCCGTTCATGTGCCGCATGTAGCGGTGGAGTAGCCCTT
>NZ_JBQQBQ010000061.1:0-55696 GCF_052245915.1 Nonomuraea sp. 10N515B | reverse complement strand
CGCCGCCCACCGAGCGCTTCGGGCGGCCACCCACACCCCGGCGCACGAAGGAATCAGACGATCAGGCGGAAACCTCCGTCTGCCCTCACAACTCAACCGGGACGACCGTCCCCTGAGTCATCGAGGCCAGGCCAACGGGCAGCCGAACCGAACACCAAACTGCGAACACGACTTTTATTCACATTAATCGTCCGAAACGATATTAACGCCCTGTGCGCAGAATCACGAGACCGCTACGCAAAGTTCTGCTTCGCACCGTATTGGGGGGAAACGGTTGTGGCGTGTCGTGGGCGGTGTAAGACTCATTTTCGAGCGCGCCGGATGTGCCGGGGCCGCCGCACGCTCACGACCCGGAGCCGTCAGGGAGGTGGAACGACAAGACCGGAATATATTTCCGGGCGAAAAGTGGGGCTCTTTATGTCGCTGAATCCGCGCCTGGTGAAGGAGAGTTTCTCCGTCGTCGAGCCGCAGGCCGAGCGCGCCACGGCCTATTTCTATGGCCACTTGTTCGCGGAGAACCCGCACCTACGCGCCATGTTCCCACCCGCCATGGACGTCCAGCGCGACCGCCTGTTCAGCGCGCTGACCCGGATCGTGTGGAGCCTGGACAGCCCGGACAGCCTGGCCGCGTTCCTGGGCCAGCTGGGCAGGGACCACCGCAAGTACGGCGTGATCGCCGAGCACTACACGGCGGTCGGCAACGCCCTGCTCGCCACGATCCGCCGCTTCGCCGCCGACATCTGGGACCATGAGATCGAGGCCGCCTGGGTGGCGGCCTACACGGCCGCGGCCAATCTGATGATCGAATCCGCCGACGACGATTCGGGCGTCTCCCCCGCGTGGTGGCTGGCCGAGGTGATCGACCATGAGCTGCGCCACCGTGACATCGCGGTCATCACGCTGCGGCCCACGCAGCGGCTGCCGTACCAGGCGGGCCAGTACGTCAACGTGCAGACCGCGCGCTGGCCGCGCGTGTGGCGGACGTTCTCCATCGCCAACGCGCCGCGCACGGACAACACGATCAGGCTGCACGTGCGCTCGATCCCCGGCGGCTGGGTGTCCACGACGCTCATCAGGCATACCCGCATCGGCGACACGCTCATGGTGGGCCCGCCGATGGGCACGATGACGCTGCGCGAGCAGAGCATGCGCGACGTGTTGTGCGTGGCGGGCGGCACCGGCCTGGCGCCGCTGAAGGCGATCATCGAGTCGATCATCGCCTCCGGCCGCCGGCCCAACATCCACCTGCTGTACGGCGCCCGCACCGCCGAGGAGCTCTACGACCTGCCCGACCTGATCGCGATGGAGTCGTCGTTCCCCTGGCTGCGGGTGCTTCCGGTGGTCTCCCACCAGCAGTCGTACGACGGGATGCGCGGCCGCCTGCCGGAGGTGACGCAGCGCTTCCACTCCTGGGCCGAGCACGACGTCTACGTGTGCGGCCCGCCCGGCATGGTCAACGAGACCGTGCGCCGCTTGCAGATCGACGGCGTGCCGCTGTCGCGCATCCACCGGGACATCATCCAGGGCGAACGCTGACCCTTTACCAAAATGTCCACATGAGGTCAGCGTCGAGGGATTGGCGCTGCGGCCAGACCGGCATAGCGTCCAGTTCTCGGGTCCTTCCCCCAAGGGTGGAGCGGCCGATCGGGGAGAACCCGACATCGGTTCCGACCGTCTCTTGGAGGCAGGATGCGCTTCCGGCATGCCCTCAGCATGGCCGCCGCGGGCACTCTCGTGCTCGCCGCGACCTCCTTATCGGGCCCCCAAGCCAGCGCCGAGGGGTTCGGCTACGACGATCTCAAGCCCTGGCAGCAGCGCCTGGTCTCGGGTGCCCTCGTGGACGCCCTGGCCGAGCGGTCCGGCGCCGCCCGGCGCGGGCTGACCGGTTTCAAACCCGCGGCCACGCCGGACTGCGGCGACCGCCGCGGCGACAACGTCAAGGTCAACGTCAACTGCGCCACCATCACCGACGCCGACCTGCACGGGCGCTCGCAGGCCCAGAACGAGACCTGGATCGCGGTCAACCCGAACGACCCCCGGCAGATCGTGGCCGGCTACAACGACTACCGGCGCGGTGACGGCACCTGCGGTGTGTCGTACTCGGGCGACGCCGGCGCGAGCTGGGCGGACTCCACCGTCCCGAACGGCTTCACCAGGGGCACCGCGTTCGGCGGGGCCGCCCGCCAGTACTGGCAGGGCGGCGGCGACCCGTCGGTGGACTGGGACAGCCGCGGCAACGTGTACCTGTCGTGCCTGGCCTTCAACCGGGGCCGCACCGTCAGCCCCAACCCCGACCAGTCCAGCGCCATGTTCGTCTTCCGCTCCACGGACACGGCCGGCGCCTCCTTCAACTTCACCGGGCGGCCCGTCGCCGAACACGCCGACACCGCGGGCGCCGGGAACGTCCTGCTGGACAAGCAGCTCATGGCCGTCGACCACTACGTCTCCAGCCCGTTCAGGGACCGCGTGTACGTGACGTGGACGACGTTCGACGCCGACGGGACGGCGTACATCTTCGGCGCGTACTCGGCGGACTACGGCGAGTCGTTCAGCGACCCCGTCCTGATCAGCGGCGACTCCTCGCTGTGCTCCAGCACCTTCGGCGTCCCCACGCCACGGGGCAGGTGCAACGTCAACCAGTTCTCGCACCCCAGCGTCGGCCCCGACGGCGCGCTGTACGTGGTGTGGGCCAACTACAACACCACCCCGGCCGGGCCGGGGGACAACCACCTGCAGGTGCTGCTGGCCAAGTCCACCGACGGCGGCGCCAGCTACTCCGCGCCGGTGAAGGCCGGCGACTTCTTCGAGCTGCCCGACTGCGCCACCTACCAGAACGGCCAGGACCCCGGCCGCTCCTGCGTGCCGGAGAAGGGCCCCACGTTCACCTCGATCTTCCGGGCCGCCAACTACCCCTACGTCAACGTCAACCCGAAGAACCCGGCGCAGGTGACGGTGTCGTACGGATCGTTCATCAGCCGCAACTCGCGCGAGTCCGGCGGCTGCACGCCGGCCGGCTTCACCGGGCCGCTGGGCAACCCGCTCTACACCGGCGTCAAGTCCGCCTGCAACAACGACATCGTGGTCTCCGAGTCCACCGACGGCGGCGCGAGCTTCGCCGGCACCTCGGCCAATGTGCGCACCCTGCCCTCGGCCACCGACCGGCCCGGGCAGCGCACAACCGACCAGTTCTTCCACGGCTCCGACTACACCTCTGGCGGCAAGTACGTGGTCACCTACTACGACCGCCAGTACGGCAACGCCGCCATCACCGGCTTCTCCGACATCTCGCTGTCCACCCGCACCGGCTCCGGCTACGCGACCCAGCGGGTGACCTCGTCGAGCATGCCGCCGCCCACGCAGTTCGGCGGGCTGTTCTTCGGTGACTACATCCAGGTGTCGGCCACCGCGACCGGCGCCTACCCGGCCTGGGTGGACACCCGCGAGCCGGCGCTGTTCCTGTGCCCGGGCACGGGTCAGCCGGGTATGCCGCCCAAGACGTGCACGGCGCCGATGCCGCAGGCCGACCCGGCCAACGAGCAGGAGATCTTCACGGCCCGCAGGCCCGTCTTCTGATCGGAAGGTTGACAGGAGGGGCTGGACGGTGCGTTGTGGAAGGTGACACGCGCGCCGTCCAGTCCTGGAGGTCGACTGTGCCATCGCCCGCCGGCCGAGCCATCGGCGCGCTCGTCATCGCCGGCACGCTGCTCCTCGCCTCCGCCCCGGCGGCGGCGGCGGACGTCCGGCTGACCGAGATCGGGGCGGACGCGTACGCCAATGCCACCAGCCAGCACGACACGCAGGCCGGCCCCGACACCTTCCAGTGGGGCACGACCATCGTGACCGCGCAGCAGGCGGGCAGGTTCTTCGACGGCGGGGCGTCCGGCATCGCGTTCGCGACGTCGGGCGACAACGGCGCCACGTGGGCCAAGGGCGTGCTGCCGGGGATCACCGGGTTCGGCGGAGGGCCGTACCAGCGGGTCAGCAATCCCTCCGTGGCCTATGACGCCAGGCACGACGTCTGGCTCGTGGCCTCGCTCGGGCTCACCGACACGGACGGGATCACGGGCGCGGCCGTCGTCGTCAGCCGCTCCGACGACGGCGGCCGCACCTGGGCGAACCCGGTCGTCGTCGCGGCGGGCGGTGACCTCGACAAGAGCTGGATCGCCTGCGACAACACCCCCGCCAGCCCGTACTACGGCCGCTGCCACGTCGCGTTCGACGACCACGGCGCGGGCAATGCGATCAGCGTCGCCCGCTCCGCCGACAGCGGCCTGACCTGGACGGTGACCGCCACCGCCGCGACCGGCCTCGGCGCGCAGCCGGTGGTGCGGCCCGACGGCGCCGTCGTGGTGCCCTACCTGGGCGACGACGACCGGATCCGCGCCGTCCGCTCCCGCGACGGCGGCGCCACCTGGAGCGACAGCGTGCCGGTCTCCACGGTGCAGCGACACACGCCAGCGGGCGGGTTACGCGCCTTACCCCTGCCGTCGGCCGAGACGGACGCGGCCGGCACCGTGTACGTCGTCTGGCAGGACTGCCGCTTCCAGCTCTTCTGCGCCGGCAACGACATCGTGCTTGCCACGTCGGCCGACGGCGCCCAATGGGACCACGTCACCCGCGTCACCGCCGACGGCGGCGACCACTTCATCCCCGGCCTCGGCGTCGACCGCTCCACCTCCGGCGGCTCGGCCAGGCTCGCCCTCACCTACTACCGCTACCCCGACGCCGCCTGCGCCGAGGCGACCTGCCGGCTCACCGTCGCCTACACCTCCTCGGCCAACGGCGGCGGCAGCTGGTCCCCGCCCGCCGAGCTGCGCGGGCCGATGAAGCCGGACTGGCTCGCCAACACCGCGCAGGGGCGCATGGCCGGCGACTACATCTCCACCTCGATCGTCCCCGGCGGCAACGCCTTCCCCGCCTTCACGGCCGCCGCCGCACCCGCGGGCGGCGCGTACGACGTGCGCACCTACACCGTCTCCGGCGGCCTGCCCATCACGGGCGGCGGCCCCGCCCTGCTGTCCATCGAGGGCCCGGTCGCGGCCGGCGACACCCCGCCGCCCGACGCGCCGGCCACTGCCCGCTGACCCCCGGGACCACCACCCGACGCCCGCCGGCTACCGGAACGCCGCCGCGGTCTCCTCGTCATTGGGCCAGAACGTCTCGATGGCCAGCTCCGACACCGTCACGTCCACCGGCGTCCCGAACGTCGCGATCGTCGTGAACATCGACAACACCCGGTCACCGGCCGCGATCCGCAGCGGCACCAGGATGTCCGCCGGCCCCGGCACGTGCGCCACGTTGAGATCCACCCCGGGATAGGTGTACGACGCCAGCTCGTCGTGCAACTCGGCCAGCCTCCCGTTCCCGGACATCTCGGCCTGCCGGCGCAGCTGATGCAGCAGGTGCGCGCGCACCTCGGCGAGGTTGAGCAGCCTGCCGCCCATGGCGTCCGGGTGCAGCGACAGACGCATCACGTTGATCGGCTCCTTCAGCAGCTCGGCCGGCACGCCCTCCATGAACATCCCGGCCGCCGAGTTGGCCGCCACCAGGTTCCACGTCGCGTCCACCACGAGCGCCGGATAGGGCTCGTGCCCCGCCAGGATCTTGTCCAGCGCCTGGCGGACGACCTGCATCTCGGGGGCGCGTACCTCCCGCTCGGGATAGACCGGCGCGAACCCCGCCGCGATCAGCAGCCTGTTGCGGTGCCGCAGCGGCACTCCCAGCTCCTCGGCCAGCTTCATCACCATCTCACGGCTCGGCCGGGCGCGCCCGGTCTCCAGAAAGCTGATGTGGCGAGCCGAGACGTCGGCCTCGATGGCCAGGTCGAGCTGGCTCACCCGGCGCCGCTGCCGCCATGAGCGCAACAGATCACCAAAAGACTCTTCTCGTATGGCTACCGCTCCCATGCCCGGAAACCTATCGGTTGGAGGGAAGCGTCACGATTACCCGGCAGGTAATGCCGGTTCCCGGCCGAGGGCCGCGTGGAGCGGGCGGGCGGGAATCTCCCAGTCCTCGGAACTTGTCGGCCCCGCGTGGCACGATGGCCGCAAGCGAAGGGAGCAACCGCATGAGTGACACACTGCTCGCGATCGGCACCCGTAAGGGCCTTTTCCTCGCCCGCTCCGCGGACGGCGGTCCGTTCGAGATCGAGCCGATCCAGTTCTCCACGGTCGCGGTGCCCTCGGTGGCGATCGACACCCGCGGCACCACACCCCGGCTCCTGGCCGGCATTGAATACGGGCACTTCGGCCCGTCTGTCATGTACTCGGACGACCTCGGCCGGACCTGGGGTGAGGCGGACAAGCCGCCCATCGCCTTCCCCGAGAAGACCGAGGCGACCCTGACCAGGGTGTGGCAGTTGACACCTTCGCCCTCCGAGCCCGACGTCGTGTGGGCGGGCGTCGAGCCGGGCGCGCTGTTCCGCTCGCAGGACCGCGGCGTCACCTACGAGCTCGTCGAAGGCCTCTGGGAGCACCCCCACCGGCCGCAGTGGCAGCCGGGCGGCGGCGGCCTGTGCCTGCACACGATCATCCCGCACCCGTCCGACCCCAAGATCATCGGCGTGGCGATCTCCACAGGCGGCTTCTACCGCTCGACCGACGGCGGCCTGTCCTGGGAGGCGGCCAACCAGGGCATTCGCGCCCCGTTCATGCCCGAGGGGCAGCAATATCCGGAGTTCGGGCAGTGCGTGCACAAGGTCGCCATGCACCCGTCCCGGCCCGACCGGCTCTTCCTGCAGCACCACTTCGGCGTCTACCGCAGTGACGACTTCGGCGGGGCCTGGCACGACATCGGCTCCCCGCTCCCGTCGGACTTCGGCTTCCCGATCGTCGTGCACCCGTCCCGGCCCGGCCGGACACGGTCTACGTGCTGCCGCTGCACGCCGACATGGACCGCACACCCGTCGACCACCACTACCGCGTCTACCGCAGCGACGATGCCGGCGCCACGTGGCAGCCCCTCGATCGAGGGCTGCCGGAGGAGCCCGTGCACGCGACCGTCCTGCGCGACGCGATGACCATGTCGGAGGCGGGCCTGTTCTTCGGCACGCGCGACGGCGAGGTCTACGGATCCCGCGACGACGGCGCGACGTGGACGCTGGTCGGCCGGCACCTGCCCGACGTGCTCACCGTGCGCGCGGCGGTGCTCTAGCCGATGGTGACGAAACCCGTGACGATGGTGGTGTTCGTGCTGCCGAGCGTGCTGCGCCGCTGGGTGAGCGGGCGCACGGAGGTCAAGGTCTTCGCCGTGGGCGCCGACCGCGACTCCCCGCCCACGCTGGGCTCCGCCCTCGACATGCTCCGGCGTACGCATCCGCTGCTGGAGGAGCGGCTGCGCGACGACTACGGATGCATCCGCAGGCACATCAGCATGATCGTATGCGGGGAGAACTCCCGGGGACTCGGCGGCCTGGACTGCGCCCTGCCGCCGGGCGCCGAGGTCTACGTGATGCCCGCGCTGGCCTGAGCCCGCGTCTGTCCGATCCGGCGGTCGCCGTCTCGCGCCACGGCGACCGACCGGGTCTCCACGCATGCCGGCCGCGCAGGGTCCACGCCGCTCGGCTGGGCGGTGGCGATCATACTGTTGACATCATGAGCTTCGACGGCACACCCCGGCCGGACCCGCGCTGGCACCACGCGCAGACCGACCTCGACGACTTCGCCATCATCAGTTACCGGGTGGATGCCGACGCGGTGGCCCGGCACCTGCCCGAGGGCTTCGCTCCGATGAAGATGGACTTCGACGACGGGCCGGGCACCCTGATCTCCGCGGTGGCCTTCAAGGACCGCGACTTCCACTTCCGGTTTCTGCCGCAGGTGAGCATCGATTGCGGCCAGATCAACTACCGGGCCTACGTCACGGCGTACGGCAAGACGGGCGTGTGGTTCTTCGGCACCAGCCTCGACCACCCCGTCGTCGCGATCCCGCAGCACCTGTGGGGCATGCCGTGGCGCCGCGACCGCATCCGCATCGAGGCGGACTGGGACGGCACCCCGGCGCACTGGCGGCTCGACGCCGGGGACGCCTCTTGTGGCGCCACCGAGCTCCCCCAGCCGCTCAGCCTCCTGGACGGCTTCACGGGCGAGCCCGACTGGCTGGAGCGGCTCACCCATCCCACCCTGGGCTGGTATCGGCGTCGGGGCGGCAAGCTGGGGGTCTACAGCATCTGGCACCCGGTCATGCGCCCTCGCTATCTCGCCGCGGCCTCCGCGAGCTTCCCCGTGTTCGAGCGCCTCGGCCTGATCACGCCCGGCACGCCGCCGCACTCGGTCCTGGGCCAGCGGCGCCTGCCTTTCGACATCCACACCCCGCCCCGCCGCTTCCGCCCGGAGGCGTGAGCGGGGTGCGCGAGGCGATGTCGTTCAGGGGGTCGTTCAGGGGCAAACGCGCCCGTTGGCCTCGAAGGCCTCATGGGTCAGGGGCATGAGCTCCGCCCACAGTCTCTCCATCTTCTCCGCGACCATCTCGATCTCCCGCTGCGGAGAGGACGGGAACGTGGAGTCCTCTCGCTTGACCCGGAGAGACAGGAAGTTCATCAAGGCGCGGGCGTTGCAGGTCGCATACATCGAGGAGTAAAGACCGACCGGGAGCACCGTGCGGGCCACTTCGCGGGCGACCCCGGCTTCCAGCATGTCCAGATAGGCACGGTAGGACTGCCGGTAGCTCTCCTGAGTCGCCTCGGTCACGATCTCGTGCTGCTCGGGAGTGCCGTCCTTGAACACGTATTTCCCGGGCTTGCCTTCCTGCACCAGCTGGCGATCAGGGCCGGGCACATAGAAGACCGGGACCAGCTGACGGTATCGGCCGGACTCCTCGTTGTAGGAGAAGGTGCGGTGCCGCATGAACTCGCGGAAGACGAAGATCGGCGCGCTGATGTAGAAGGTCATGGACGAATGCTCGAACGGCGTGCCGTGCCTGTCGCGCATCAGGAAGTTGATGAGGCCCTTGGAGCGCTGAGGGTCGGCTTCGAGCTCGGCCAGCGAGCTCTCCCCCTTCGTGGAGACGCGTGCGGCCCACAGCACATCGGCGTCCGATGCGGCGGACTTGATCAGCTCCACGTCCATGTCGCTCCGAAACTTGATCTCGGGTTCGACAGTGCCCATGGAGCCCCCGCTCGGATCGGCTGCGTTGTGACAGCCCCAAGCAAACCAGCTCGCACGCCTCGGCGCGAGTCGGTGTCCCTCCCCATCCTCTGGCCCCATTCTCTGCGGTACGGCGAGTGCCCGGGCAGGTCAGGGGCGGTGCGGCCAGACAATGCTTGTCGCTTCAAGTTTTTAGGTCTACAGTCGGGACCCCACTGAAAACTTGAAGGGTCAAGCTTATGGACGTTTTCCTCTGGATCGTGCAGATCCTGCTCGGCGTCGCCTTCGTCCTCTCGGGGATCGGCAAGTTCGTACCGCTCAGCGAGCGGATGCGGCAGCAGCAGGCGTACCGGGAGGACTTCACCGGCGCGCAGCTCAAGGGCATCGGGGCACTGGAGGTGCTCGGCGGGATCGGCGTGGTGCTGCCCTGGGCCACCGGGATCGCCCCTGTCCTCACCCCGCTCGCGGCCGCCGGGCTCGGGCTCATCATGATCGGTGCCGCTCTGGTGCACCGGAGGCGGAAGGAGCCTTTCACGGTTAATCTGGTCTTGCTGGCGATGGCCGTCGTCGTGGTGGCGGGACGCATCTGACCGTGGGGGTTCGTTGGTCGAAGGGCTCGGCGAGGACGAGCAGCGGGCGTGGCAGGGTCTGCTCGCGGTCATGCTCGTCGGCATCCCGCAGGTGGAGCGCACCTTCCGCGCTCACGGCCTGGTCCACATCGAATACGGGCTGCTCAACGCCCTGACCAGGCAACCGCTCCGGCTGAGCGACCTGGCGACCGTGGGCAACGTGTCGATCAGCCGGCTCAGCCATCGGGTCAGCAAGCTCGTCGAGCGCGGGTACGTACGGCTGCGGCCGGACGCGAGCGACGGGCGGGCCAGCGTGGCGGAGATCACCGATGCGGGGCGCGCGGTCATCGCGGAGATCGCCCCTCACCATGCACAGGCTCTTCGTGAGGTCCTCTTTGACCACCTGACGCCGGAGCAGACGGCCGCCCTGGCCGACGCCATGCAGGTCGTCGGCACCAAACTCGGCGCCTGCCTCGACGGCCGCCCCCACTGACCCGACGGCCCCGAGCGCGAATCCGGGCTGGCGATGACCCGCAGCCGGCGTACGAACAGTCGACGCCGACGCGACTCGGCGGCAGCAGGCCGGACATCACCTCCCGGTGTTCCGCGCCATCGAGGATCGGCCGGGCAGCGCCTGGGCGGCCGTCCACAAGCGGATCCAGGTCGGCCAATGAGCGTGGACGACCGATCATCATGCGCCTGCGGTGCGACACGTCCGGGGAGGGCAGCCCTGATCCACCCAGTCGGCAGCATCCCTTGGGAACCACAGCGGGCCGAGGGCCTGGACGCTCACTCCCTCCAGGAGGAGGAGTCCTCTCACAAGCGGTAAATGCGGCGGGCGTTCCCTGAGCCGATCATGTGGGCGATTTTGGCCGCGTCCGCGGCGCTCCACTCCCCCGCGCCGACCCTGGCCGCGAGCGCCGCGCCCAGCGCCTGCCGGTAGTAGAGGGCGCCCAGCAGACAGCTCTCGGCCGCGCCGCGGCAGCCGGAGCTGAACAGCAGCTTGTGGAACGGCGCCAGCTCCAGCAGCTCCTCCATGACCCTGGCGGACGCGGCGGCGGTGTGCGGCAGGGCGAGCCCGACGTCCACGTAGACGTGCGGGTAGCGGCCGGCCAGGTAGGCGGCCTGGCGGTGGAACGGATGGCAGTGCAGCAGGATCACCGGCACGCCGGCGGGCTGGAGCCCGGCGATGAAGGTGCTCAGCCGGGCCGGGTCCGTGCGGTGCAGGTCCGCCCCCGCGCCACCGCCGAACCGGGCCGCCCCGCCCACGCCGAGTCCGGGCACGCCGCCGAGGCCCGTGTGGAACTGCACGGGCAGGCCGCGTTCCCTGGCCACCTCGATCGCGTTCCACAGCAGGTGGCGCAGCAGGACGGGGTCGGTGAGCGGCTGCTTCGGGTCGGCCAGCCGCCGGTTGGCCGCCGCGATCACCGAGCCCCTGCTCGGCCTGGCCGGATCGAAGTCCAGCCCGCAGAGGCCGGCCATGACGGTCTTGAGGCCGACCGCCCTGGCGGCCCTGGCGGTCAGCTCCTCGCCGAGGTTGTCGAGGTAGTCGACGGCGAGCTCGGCGGTCTCGGCGACGTCGTGCTCGATCTGTTCGATTCTGACCAGTTCGTCGGCCGCCGCGCCGCCATATCGTCCGATCTCGGCCGCCGACAGCAGGTCCGCGTCCTCGGACCCGGTGTCCACGAGGAACGCCACCACCCCGGCCGCGGCCAGCAGCCGGCTGTTGACCTCGGCGGCGCCCAGCTCGGCCCGGCGGGCGAGGTAGACGGCGGGCGGGGCGTGCGGCTCCAGGTCGAGCAGGGGCGCGCACCAGCGCCGGATCGCCAGGCCGAAGGGTGTGTCGAAGTGGGTGGTGCCCGGCGGGGCCGCGCTGCCGCCCTCGTGGATGAGCAGCTCGAACTGGGCTCTCGTCAGGTCGTCTCTGCGCACCCCGTGACAGTGGTGGTCGACGAGCGGGGCCAGCAGCGCGTCACGCAGCGTGCCGGGTAGATCTACGGGGTGCATGCGGAGACTCTATGGGAGTCCCGCATGCACCCGCCGCCCTTTTACGAGCTCCGCGCGCCTGGCGTGTTGCGCGACAGCGTGGGCCACCCCATTGCGCGACAGCGCGGGCCACCCCATTGCGCGACAGCGCGGGCCACCCCATTGCGCGACAGCGCGGGCCACCCCATTGCGCGACAGCGCGGGCCGCCCCCAGCCGGGCGGCTCAGACTCGCACCGCCCTAACGGCGGCAGAGCCGTAGCACGTTCGCGATGACCTTCGCGCCGGCGCCGCCTTCCTGGGTCAGGATCGACTCGGGGTGGAACTGCACGGCGAAGCGCCGCCGCTCGACGTCCTCGATGGCCATGACGTTGCCGTCGGGCGTGAGCGCGGTCGCGGCGAAGCCGACCACCCCGGGCTGCTTGGCGTGCAGCGAGTGGTAGCGGGCCGCGGTGAACTGCTCGGGCAGCCCCTCCAGCAGCGCGCTGTCGCCGAGCCGCGTGACCTGGCCGCGCTTGCCGTGTTCGGGGTAGCCGAGCAGCTCCAGCGTGCCGCCTGCCTGCTCCACCATGGCCTGCAGGCCGAGGCAGACGCCGAAGACCGGCAGGTCGCGGGCGTAGACCTGGTCGAGCAGCGCCGCCATGCCGAAGTCGGTCGGCCAGCCCGGTCCGGGCGACAGCACCACGAGGTCGGGGCCGATCTCGTCGATCATGTGGGCCGGGAAGCCGTGACGCAACGTCACGACGTCCGCGCCCTCCTGGCGGAAGTAGTCGGCGAGCGTGTTGACGAAGGAGTCCTCGTGGTCGACGAGCAGCACCTTCATGCCCAAGCCCGGCTGCGGCCTGGGCTCGGCGACCGGGACGGCGTCGGGCTCATTGACCGTGGCCAGGGCGCCGAGCAGGGCGCTGGCCTTGAGCTCCGTCTCGCGTTCCTCGGACTCGGGGTCGGAGTCGAACAGGAGCGTGGCCCCGGCCCTGACCGTCGCCACGCCGTTCTTGACCTGGGCGGTGCGCAGGGTCAGGCCGGTGTTCATGGAGCCGTCGAAGCCGATGAAGCCGATGGCGCCGCCGTACCACCGGCGGGTGGTCGCCTCGTGGTCCTCGATGAACTGCATGGCCCAGGTCTTGGGGGCCCCGGTGACGGTGACGGCCCACATGTGGGTGAGGAAGGCGTCGAGCGCGTCGAACTCGGGACGCAGCCGGCCCTCGATGTGGTCGACGGTGTGGATGAGGCGGGAGTAGAGCTCGATCTGGCGGCGGCCGATGACCTTGACCGTGCCCGGCACGCAGATCCGCGACTTGTCGTTGCGGTCGACGTCGGTGCACATGGTCAGCTCCGACTCCTCCTTGATGCTGGACAGGAGCGTGCGGATGGCCTCGGCGTCCTCGACCGGGTTGCTGCCGCGGGCGATCGTGCCGGAGATGGGGCAGGTCTCGACACGGTCGCCGCTGACCCGGACGTACATCTCGGGCGAGGCGCCGACGAGGTGCTCGCCCTCGCCGAGGCTGATGATGAACTCGTAGGGGGCCGGGTTGCTGTGACGCAGGCCGCGGTAGAAGGCGGCCGGGTCGGTGCAGGCTGCGTGAAAGACCTGCCCGGGCACGACCTCGAACAGGTCGCCGCGCTTGAACTTCTCCTTGGCGGCGGCCACGACCTTGGCGTAGTCGCCCTTCGTGGGGTTCGCGGGCAGTTCGCCGGGGACGGCGAGGGGCGTGCTCGCGCCGGTGCGCTCCAGGCCGCGGGTGGTGGTCCCGTCCACGGTGAACTCGTAGCGGTATTCGACGCACGTCTCGCGCTGCCGGTCGATGACGACCAGCCGGTCGGGCAGGTGGAGCACGAGGTCGCGCTGGTCGTCGGGGCGCTGGAGCTCCTGCCTGATGGGCTCGAACTGGAAGGCCAGGTCGTAGCCCAAGGCGCCGTAGAGACCCAGGTGCGGGTCGTCGCCGCGGAAGGCGGCGATGACCTCGCGGATCGCGGTGAAGACGGTCGGCCGGCGGCTGCGCATCTCCTCGGGCAGCAGGTCCTCGGATTCGGGTACGTGGACCTCGACGCGGTCGGCCGTGGGCTCGGTGACCGGCTTGCCCGCGGCCAGCAGGCAGGAGGCGACGGCGGGCAGCACGACCCTGCCGCGCTCGTTGAGCGCGGTCGCGCTGATCGTGCGTCCCTTGGCGACCAGCTCCAGGCACGGATCGACATAGCCGAACGCCCACCGGCTGTAGCGGCCCGGATAGTCCATGCCCGAGGAGAACGCGCCGCCGCGTCGTTCGCCGAGGGCCGTCACGATCTCTTCGAGCGCCGTCTCGTCCACCTCGCGAGCCTCGCGCTCGACCCCGATGCCCCCGGCGGTGGTATATCCGCTGGTCTCCATCTGCTGCCCCTTATCACGTCAAAAGATCGAGCCCCGGGGGCGGACACGAGAAAGGCCGCCATCCGGGGCGGCCGTCCGTCGAGAAATGCGAAACCCGCGCCGCCTAGGAGCGGCGCCACCACTGGAGCTGAGCGTGATTTCGCATGCCGACAGGTTATCCGGCCAATCAAGATCGCGCAACGCGGCTCGCGCGGCGCGTCCAGCCCGACGGCCCGCCAACGTCGTGCGCGTCTCCGAACGTCATCCGCAACGGTCCCATCAGCGAAGAAGGGGGCAAGGCAACACCCCACACAAGGAGATCTGATGCGTAAGCAACTGGCGCTCGCCGTCGCCGTCCTCGGCGCGGGCGCGGTTCTGGCCTCGCCCGCGCAGGCCCAGCACCGAAACGCCGGACCGCTCGTGGCGGGCCTGACGACCGCCGGCGATCTGGTGGTTTTCCGTAGCGACAACCCCCGCAACGTCGACCGGGCCGGCAGGATCAGCGGCCTCAGGGGCGATGTGAGGGTGGTCGGCATCGACTACCGCGTCCAGGACCGCCGGCTGTACGCGGTCGGCGACCGGGGCGGCATCTACACGCTCGACAGCCGCGCGCGGGCGACCAAGGTGTCGCAGTTGACCGTCGCGCTGCAGGGCAGGACCTTCGGCGTCGACTTCAATCCGGCCGCCAACCGGCTGCGCGTGATCAGCGACACCGGCCAGAACCTGCGGCACAACATCGACGACCCGAACGGCGCGCCCGCCCGGAACACCACCGCCACCGACGGCACCCTCACCAACCCGCCCGTGCCCCCCGCCACGGCCGGGGCGACCGCGACCGGCGTGACCGCCGCCGGCTACACCAACAACGACCTGAACGCGGCCACCGCGACGACCCTGATCGACGTGGACACCATGAACGACCAGGTCTCGCTCCAGTCCCCCGCCAACGCCGGCAACCTGGCCCCCACCGGCAAGCTGGGCGTGGACGCGGCCACCGACGCCGGGTTCGACGTCTACAGCAGGCTGAGCAGGGGCGTGACGGTGTCCAACGCCGCGTACGCCACGCTCAAGGTCCGCGGTGCCTACCGCTTCTACTCGGTCAACGTGCTCACCGGCGCGGCGACCTTGGTTGGAACGTTCCCGTCCAACCGCCAAGTGAGCGACATCGCGGTCCAGCTCGACAGATAGGTCCCACGGTGCCCCCGGGCTACCGCACCCCGGGCGGCATCTGTTACTGGTTAGTACATGAGACGCGTGCGGCTCCACCGCGATCTTCCGGTGCCGATGCCCGACGGCGTGACGCTGCTGGCCGACCACTACGCTCCGGCCGCGGGCGAGCGGGCTCCCGTCATTCTGATGCGCTCCCCCTACGGCCGGCGCGGGCCGTTCGGCTGGTTCTTCGGCCGCGGCTTCGCCAGGCAGGGCTTCCACGTCGTGATCCAGAGCTGCCGGGGCGGGTTCGGCTCCGGCGGCCTGCTCGACCCGCTCGGCGACGAGCACGACGACGGCGTGGCGACCGTGGCGTGGCTGCGCGAGCAGCCCTGGTACGGCGGCTCGTTCGCGATGTTCGGCCCTTCCTACCTCGGCTACACGCAGTGGGCGATAGCCCCCTACGCCGGGCCGGATCTGAAGGCCATGTCCCTGCAGATCACCGCCTCCCAGTTCAGGGACGCCGCCTATGTGGGCGGCGCGTTCGCGCTGGAGTCGGCGCTGAGCTGGACCACGCTCACCGACGCCATGTCGCGCCGCTTCGGCGGCGCCGCGTTGTGGACCGCGCCCCGGCTCACCCGCAGGGCGGTGCTGTCCGGCCGGCCGGTGGCCGAGCTGGACCTGGTGTCGGCGGGCCGGCCGCTGCCCTTCTTCCAGGATCTGGTGACGCATCACGCGGACCCGGCGGTGCCGTACTGGGACAAGCGGGACTTCTCCCTGAAGGTCGGCGACGTGGACGCGGCCGTCACCATGCTGGGCGGCTGGTACGACGTGTTCCTGCCGTGGCAGCTGAAGGACTACGCGGCGCTGCGGGCGGCGGGCCGGCGGCCTTATCTGACGATCGGCCCGTGGTACCACATCGACACCCGGCACGCCCGGCCGACGATGGTGGAGGCGTCGGCGTGGTTCCGCGCGCATCTGATGGGTGACCTGTCCCGGCTGCGGCCCGACCCTGTGCGGATCTACGTGACGGGCGCCGAGGAGTGGCGTGACTACCCCGACTGGCCGGTGCCGGGCATGCGCGAGCAGCGGTGGCATCTGCAGCACGGGTTCGGGCTGGGTGTGGACAGTCCGCGGGAGGCCGGGCCCGACCGGTTCCGCTACCATCCCGATCATCCGACGCCGGTGATCGGCGGGCCGGTGCTGCTCGGCGACTCCCGGCCGCGCGACCAGCGGCGGCTGGAGCAGCGCCGCGACGTGCTGGTCTACAGCTCGCCCGCACTGGAGTCGGGTGTGGAGATGATCGGCCCGGTCCGCGCGGAGGTGTTCGTGCGCTCCAGCACCCCGTACGTGGACGTGGTGGTGCGGGTGTGCGACGTCTGGCCGGACGGGCGCTCGGTCAACGTGTGCGAGGGCGTGCGCCGCCTCGGGCCGCTGTCAGCCGGGGAGGTGCGGCGGGTGGAGGTGGACCTGTGGCCGATCGCGCACCGGTTCCGGCGCGACCACCGGATCCGGGTGCACGTGGCGGCCGGGGCGTACCCGACGATCGCCCGCAACCCCGGCACCGGCGACCCCCTCGGCGCGGGCGGCCCGATGGTGCCCGCCGACGTCGAGGTGTTCCACTCACCCGACCGGCCCTCGGCGGTGGTGATGCCGCTGTGCGCGCCTCGCGGCTGATGTCGCTGGTCCTGCTGTTGCAGGGCCGGGGCGGGATGACGGCGACCGAGCTGGCCAAGGAGCTGGAGGTCTCCGAGCGCACCGTGCACCGCGACGTGCTGGCGCTGTCGGAGGCCGGCGTGCCGGTGTACGCCGACCGCGGCCGCGGCGGCGGCTACCGGCTGCTCGAGGGCTACCGTACCCGGCTGACCGGGCTGGACCGCTCCGAGGCCGAGGCGTTGTTCCTGTCGGGCGTGCCGGCCGCACTGCGCGAGATGGGGCTGCACGACGTGGCGGCGACCGCCCGGCTGAAGGCGGCCGCCGCGTTGTCCCCGGCCCTGCGTGACGCGCCGGCGACCGCGGCGCAGCGCTTCCACCTGGACGCGCCGGGCTGGTTCGCCGGCGACGACCCGCCGCCGGCCGCGCTGGCGCCGCTGGCCAGGGCGGTGTGGAACGACCGGCGCGTGCGGACGGTGTACAAGGGCAACCAGCGCACGCTGGAGCCGTACGGGCTGGTGCTGAAGGCAGGCGTCTGGTACCTCGCCGCGCGGCTGGGGACGCGGTTCCTGATCTTCCGGGTGCACCGGTTCGGCGCGATCGACGTGCTCGCCGAGACCTTCGACCGGGATCCCGGCTTCGACCTGGCCGGCTTCTGGGCGCAGCAGTCGGCCGAGTTCACCCGCTCACTGCTGCGGGACGTGATCACGTTGCGGCTGAGCGAGCGGGGACAGCGCATGTTGCGGCACATCGCCGACCCGGCCGCGCTGGCGGACGCGCTCGGCTCGCTCCAGCCGGACGGGACCGTGCAGCTGGCGGTGGAGTCGGTGGAGGTGGCGTTCTCGCAGGTGCTGCGGTTCGGGCCGGAGGCGGAGGTGCTGGCGCCGCCGGAGCTGCGGACGATGGTCGCCGAGGCCGCCGCCCGCACCTCCGCTCTCTACGGTGGGTAGCGGGGTCGGCGGCTACCGATAGTCGGCCGGGTCGGCGTCCTTGCCGGTCTCCTCCACCTCGGTGATGAAGCGCCACACCTGCGGGCGGCTGCCGTCCACGTCGGTGAGGCCGTATGCCTCGGCCAGCTGCCCGCTGTCCACTGACCTGCCCGACCAGCGTTGCTTGTCAGGGTCGGCGGCGATCGCGGCGATCGCGCGGCCCACGTAGGCGGGGGTCTCGGAGACCAGCCAGCTCTTGTGGTCGACCTTGGCCTCGCGCCAGTTGTCCTCGGTGACCCCGAAGTTGTCCAGCATCGCCTCTGAGCGCAGGAACCCGGGCGTGACCGCCACGCCAGTCCCGCCGTACGGGCGCAGCTCGTTGGACCAGGCGAACGCCAGCCGGTTCACCGACATCTTGGCCAGGTCGTAGTAGACGTTCTGCCGGTAGCGGGTCTCGTTGAACTCCCAGGTGCCGTCGGTGACCTCCACGACCAGCCCGCCCTCGTTCCTGATCAGCAGCGGGAGCAGGAACCTGCTGCTGATGATGTGGGTGTCGACGGCCAGCCGGAGCAGCCGCAGCCCCTTGTCCATGTCGTGTTTCCACACGGGGGTGTCCCACTCCCACAGGTGGTCGCTCCCCCACACGTCGTTGACCAGCACGTCGAGCCGGCCCTGCTCGCGCTCCACGCGCCCCGCGAGCGCCTCGACCTGCGCGGGGTCGAGGTGGTCGACCTGGACGGCGATGCCCGTGCCGCCGGCCGCCGTGACCAGCTCCGCCGTCTCCTCGATGGTCTCCGGCCTGTTCATCTCCGAGCGCCGCTCGCGCGTGCTGCGGCCCGTGCAGTAAACCGTCGCGCCGGCCGCGCCCAGCGCGACCGCTATCCCTCGTCCCGTGCCGCGGGTCGAGCCCGCCACCAAAGCAATCATGCGACCGATGGTGTCCGGAAAAGAGGACATCTCTTGTCATGTTTTCCGCGAGAGGCCGTTCGGCGCGTGCAACCGACCACTCGCCGATCGATGACCGGCGGGCGAGGTCCCGGTAACTAAGCTCCCACAACGGCGTTACGGCTGCGTGTCTCATATGCCGGGATGAAATCTCAGTATTTAGGCCAAACCGTAATATAACCGACATTGGGTTTAATACCGCCGTAAAGCTAGTCTCCCTCCATTGACTACCTGTCAGGAGCCGGTCACCGCCGGCTGCTGATCCATGCCATCGGAGGGTCGATGACTACCGGGGAACCCGGGCAGCCGCGCACCGACCGCAGCCCCTGGAACTGGCTGCTGCTCGTGCCGATCGTGTTGCCGTTGCTGACGTTCCTGTTCAACGCCGATGAGCCCCGCTTGCTGGGCTTCCCGCTGTTCTACTGGCTGCAGCTCGCCTTCATCGGGGTCGGCGTCGTGTCCACGACGATCGTGTACAGGATGACGAAGTGAGCGGGCACACGACCGAGCTGGTCGTCTTCACCGTGCTGTTCCTGGTCGTCAGCGCCATGGGATTCGTGGCGGCCCGCTGGCGGCGGCCCGACAACATCGAGAGCCTGAACGAGTGGGGCCTGGGCGGCCGCAACTTCGGCTCCTGGATCACCTGGTTCCTCGTGGGCGGCGACCTGTACACCGCGTACACGTTCGTGGCGGTGCCCGCGCTCGTGTTCGGCGCCGGGGCCATGGGCTTCTTCGCCGTGCCGTACACCGTGATCATCTACCCGCTGGTGTTCCTGGTCCTGGTCAGGCTGTGGTCGGTGTCGCACGTGCACGGGTTCGTCACGCCGGCCGACTTCGTCCGGGCCCGCTTCGGCTCGCCGACGCTGGCGCTGCTGGTGGCGATCACCGGGCTGGTGGCGACCATGCCGTACATCGCGCTGCAGCTGGTCGGCATCGAGGCCGTGCTGAAGTCGATGGGCGTCACCGGGCACCTGCCGATCATCATCGCGTTCGCGATCCTGGCCGCCTACACCTACCAGTCGGGCCTGCGCGCCCCCGCGCTGATCGCCTTCGTCAAGGACACGCTGATCTACATCGTGATCCTGGCGGCGGTCTTCTACATCCCGGCCAAGCTGGGCGGCTGGGATGTGATCTTCAACAAGGCCCAGGAGAAGTTCGCCGCCTCCCCCGCGCCCGGTGACGGGATCATCCTCAACGCCGCCAACCAGCTGCAGTACATCACCCTGGCCTTCGGCTCGGCGCTGGCGCTGTTCCTCTACCCGCACAGCCTCACCGGCGTGCTGGCCTCCAAGAACCGCAACGTGATCAAGCGGAACATGTCGGCGCTGCCCGCCTACAGCCTCCTGCTCGGTCTGATCGCGCTGCTCGGCTACATGGCGATCGCGGCCGGCACCAAGCCGGTCATGAACGCGAACGGCAAGCCGGACGCCAACACGATCGTGCCGCAGCTGTTCGACCAGATGTTCCCCGACTGGTTCACCGGCGTCGCCTACGCCGCGGTCGGCATCGGCGCGCTGGTCCCCGCGGCGATCATGTCGATCGCGGCGGCCAACCTGTTCACCCGCAACATCTACCGCGAGTACTTCAACAAGCACGCCACCGACGCCCAGGAGGCCAAGGTCTCCAAGCTGGCCTCGCTCCTGGTCAAGGTCGGCGCGGTGCTGTGCATCCTGGTGCTGGACCCGCAGTTCTCCATCGACCTGCAGCTCATCGGCGGCGTGATCATCCTGCAGACGCTGCCGTCGGTGGCGCTCGGCCTCTACACGGGCTGGTTCCACAAGGGCGGCCTCATCGCGGGCTGGGCGGCCGGCCTTGGGGCGGGCATGTGGATGCTCTACCTCATCCCGAACCCCGCCAACGGCAAGCTGCACTTCGGCGGCTCGGCGTTCCCGCTGGCCAACTTCGGGTTCGACACCAAGATGACGATCTACGTCGGGTTCGTCGCGGTGATCATCAACCTGGTGGTGGCGGCGCTGGGCACGCTGGTGTTCCGGGCGCTCAAGATGGCCGACGGGCCGGACGCGACCTCGCGCGACGACTACTTCGCCGACGAGGGCGACCCCAAGGTCAAGGACCTGGACCTGACCGGCTCGCACTGAACCCCGGCGGTCCGCCCCCGTCCCCCCGCGGGGGCGGGCCGCCGGTTCAATCCGCCACGAGATAGCGGGGGTTGGCGACCTCCAGCTTGGCCCGCACGGCATCCACCAGGGCGGCGACGAGCTCGTGGTCGTCGGCGATCCGGCCCTCGCGAACGGCGGCGGCCAGCTCGGCGTCGCCGGCCACGCCCAGCGCGGCCAGCCGGGCGGCGTGCTCGGCCGCCTGGGCGGGCCCCAGCTCGATCTCCCGCTCGACCATGCCCAGCACGTTGATCGCGACCCGGGTGTGGAACCGCACCCGGCCCTCGACGGCCGGCAACACGTCACTCTCGAGGAAGTCGCGCACGGCGGCCACCAGCTGCGCCGCCGTGGGCACGTCGTGCGGCCCCTTCGTCATCTGATCTCCTTTTTAGCGGGGAACGACTACCCTGCCGCCATGCGCACAGAGTCTCCCACCGCATCTACCCCGGTGCTCGGGCCCCAGCTGATCCGGGCCGAGATCTTCGTCGTGATGTCGGTCTCGCTCGGCGCCAGCGGTCTGGTGGCGCTCGTGCGGCTGATCGGGGCGCTCACCGCGCCGAAGGAGCTGAAGAGCCAGCAGGCCGTGCTCGTCGGGTCCATGGCCCCGGGGCGGCCGTGGCTGGACCTGACGTTGCAGCTGGTCCAGATCGTGATCTCGGTGGCGCCGGTCGGGCTGGTGGCGTACCTGCTGGTGCGCTCCGGGGAGTCCATGCGCACGATCGGCGCGGACCTGCGCGAGCCGCGGCGGGACCTGGTGCGCGGGGCCCTGCTCGCGGCCGCGATCGGCGGCAGCGGGCTGGCGTTCTACCTGGCGGTGTGGGCCTCCGGGGTGAACCTGACCGTCGTTCCCGGGGCACTGCCCGAGGTGTGGTGGCAGGTGCCGGTGCTGCTGCTCGCGGCGGCTCAGAACGGCGTGCTGGAGGAGGTGCTGGTCGCCGGCTACCTGCTGCACCGGCTCGGGCAGGCCGGATGGAGCCCGTGGAAGGCCCTCGCGCTCTCGTCGCTGCTGCGCGGGTCGTACCACCTGTATCAGGGGTTCGGGGGGTTCGCCGGAAACGTGGTGATGGGCGTGGTGTTCGGGCGGCTGTATCAGCGGTGGGGGCGCGCGACGCCGCTCGTGGTGGCCCACACGCTCATCGACGCCGTCGCCTTCGTCGGGTACGCGTTCCTGCGCGGACGGGTCAGCTGGCTGCCCTGACACCGTTGACTCGGCAACGATTGTCGGCTGAGATCATTTCATGAGCTTCGCCGTGCCCGCCGGTGTCCGGCCGATCCGCGATGCCGTCCACGCGTTCATGACCGAGCGGGTCGAGCCCGCCGAGCCGGTGCTGCACGCCGGCGGCGCCGCCGCCGCGGCCGCGCTGGACGAGCTGCGGGCCGAGGCGAAGAAGGAAGGCCTGTGGGCGCTCGGCCACCCGCGGGAGCTGGGCGGCGGCGGGCTGCCGTTCCTCGACTACGTCTACGTCAACGAGGTGCAGGGACGCAGCGAGTACGGGCAACTGGCGCTGGGCACGTTCACCCTGCAGGACTCGCTCATGTTGCACGAGCACGCCTCGCCCGAGCAGCGCGAACGCTACCTCGAGCCGCTGGTGCGCGGCGACATCTGGCCCAGCTTCGCCATGACCGAGCCGTCGGTGTCCAGCTCCGACCCCACCCAGCTCCGCACGGCCGCCGTGCTCGACGGCGAGGAGTGGGTGATCAACGGGCACAAGTGGTTCACGACCGGGGCGTCGCGGGCGGCGTACACGACCGTGATGTGCCGCACCGAGCCCGACGCCCCGCCACACCGGGCCTTCTCCATGATCCTGGTGCCGACCGACACACCCGGCTACACCATCGTCCGCGAGACGCCGGTGCTGGGACTGGACGGGGCGCACTGCGAGGTGCGCTACGAGGACGTCCGCGTGCCCGCCGCCAACCTGCTCGGACGGCGCGGCCACGGGTTCGTCATCGCACAGCAACGCCTGGGGCCCGGCCGGATCTTCCACTGCATGCGCTGGCTGGGGCAGGCGCAGCGGGCCTTCGACCTGATGTGCCGCAGGCTGCACGAGCGCAGCGCGTTCGGCGAGCCGCTGGCGAACAAGCAGCTCATGCGGCAGCACGTGTTCGACTCCTACGCCGAGATCCAGGCGGCCAGGCTGCTCACGTTGCAGGCCGCCGAGGCCATCGACGCCGGCTCCGACGCACGGGTGGAGATCGGGGCGATCAAGGTCGTCGGAGCGCGTATGCTGCACAACGTGATCGACCGCGCCATCCAGGTCTACGGGGCCGCGGGCCTGACGCCGGACACCCCGCTCGAGCGGATGTACCGGCATGCTCGGGCCGGGCGGATCTACGATGGCCCCGACGAGGTGCACATCGACTCGGTGGGACGGCGGATCCTGGGCGCTTACGCGGCGGGCGGCACCTGGGAGTTCGGCCTGCGATGAGCCGGCTCGAGGAGATCGTCCGCACGGTGTTCGGCGCCGGGTCGGCGATCCCGCATCGGGTGCGGCTGCCCGGCGGGGCCTCCCGCGAGACGTGGGCCCTGGACGTCGCCGCCGCCGACGGCACCCGGCATGAGCTGGTCCTGCGGCTCGAGTCCCCCGGCGCCGCCCTGGAGGCCGGCGCCACGCTGGCGGCCGAGGCAGTGCTGATGCGCACCGCGTTCCAGGCCGGGGTGCCGGTGCCGCGGATCGTCTCCAGCGGCGAGTCCCACATCCTCATGACCCGTGTGCCCGGCGAGACCATCCCGCGCAAGATCCTGCGCGACGACGCCTACGCCACGGCCCGGCGCAGACTCGCCGCGCAGTGCGGCCAGGCGCTGGCCGCCATTCACCGCATGCCGCTGTCGTGCGTTCCCGCTGCGGCTGAGACCGCGGCCGAGACCGACCCGCTGCGCCGCTGGCGGGACGTGCTCGACCGGCTGGGCGAGCCGCACCCGGTGTTCGAGCTGGCGTTGCGGCGGCTCGCCAGGACCCGGCCGCGCCCCGGCCGGCGCGCCGTGGTGCACGGCGACTTCCGCAACGGCAACCTCATCGTCGGCCCCGAGGGCATCAGAGCGGTGCTCGACTGGGAGCTCGCCCACGCCGGGGACCCGCTGGAGGACCTCGGCTGGTTGTGCGTGAAGGCCTGGCGGTTCGGCTCGCCGCTGCCGGTCGGCGGGTTCGGCACGTACGACGACCTCATCCACGCCTACGAGCGGGCCGGCGGCGACCCGGTGGACCGGGACGCGCTGCGCTGGTGGGAGACCTTCGGCGTGCTCAAGTGGGGCGTCATCTGTGTCATGCAGACCATGCGGCACCTGCGTGGCGGCGCCCGCTCCGTCGAACTGGCGGCGATCGGCCGCCGCGTGTGTGAGAACGAGTGGGATCTGCTCGGCATGTTGCGTGAGCGGGTGGAAAACCCGTTGCTTTGACCTGGGCGGCGGCGCAGGCTTGTGCGGTGACCATCCTGCAGGCATCCCATCTGCTCAAGCGGTTCGGATCGGTCACGGCCGTCCGCGACCTGAGCCTCACCATCGGCGAAGGCGAGGTCGTGGGGTTGCTCGGCCCCAACGGCGCCGGCAAGTCGACCACGCTCCACATGCTGCTCGGCCTCATCACCCCGGACGCCGGCAGCATCAAGCTGTTCGGCATGGAGCTGGCCCAGCACCGGATCGAGGCGCTCAGCCAGGTCAACTTCGCCGCCAGCTACGTCGACCTGCCCGGCGTGCTGCGGGTGCGGGAGGTGCTCGACGCGTTCGCCCGGCTCTATGCCGTGCGCCATCCGCGCCGGCGGGTCGAGGAGGTGATCGAGCTGTTCGAGCTCGGCCCGCTCCACAAGCGGCCGATGATGGCGCTGTCGTCCGGGCAGCGCACCCGCGTGCAGCTGGCCAAAGCCCTGCTCAACGCGCCGCGGCTGCTGGTGCTCGACGAGCCCACAGCCAACCTCGACCCCGACGCCGGGGACCGCATCCGCGGGCTGCTGTCCCGCCTGGCCAGGGAGAACGGCAGCGCCATGCTGATCACCTCGCACAACATGCGGGAGGTCGAGCGCATGTGCGACCGCATCCACTTCATGTCGGACGGCGTCATCGTGGCCGCCGGCAGCGCCGCGGAGCTGGCCGGGCACTACGGGGCCGAGGACCTGGAAGAGGTGTTCTTGAAGGTGGCGCGCGGATGACGACCTTGACCCTGCCTCCGCTGAGCCCGGCCGCGCGGCGCATGCGCGTCATGGGCGTGGTCCGGCGCGATTTCGCGGCGTTGCGGCGCAGCTCGATCCGGGTGTTCGAGATCCTGTTCTGGCCGACGGTCGAGCTGGTGCTGTGGGGCTTCATGACGCTGTTCCTGCAGGCGCAGCGGGTGCCGTTCGTGGTGTCGTTCCTGCTCGGCGCGGTGCTGCTGTGGCAGCTGCTGCAGAAGGCCAGCAACGAGATCTCCATTGCCTTCCTCGAGGACATCTGGTCGCGCAACCTGCTCAACGTGCAGGTCAGCCCTCTGTCCAGCGTCGAATACCTGATCGGGCTGATGCTGTTCTCCCTGGGCAAGGTGGCCTTCGCGGTCGCGATCATGGCCGCGCTCGCCTTCGGCCTCTACGGGTTCGGGGTGACGAGCATCGGCGTGGGACTGGTCCCGTTCATGGGCGTGCTGCTCGTGCTCGGCTGGTCACTCGGCCTGGTCGGCATCGCGGCGGTGCTGCGTTTCGGCGAGAACGCGCAGGTCATCGCCTGGTCACTGGTGTTCGTGGTGCAGCCGCTCGCCGGGATCTTCTACCCGGTGTCCGTGCTGCCCGCGCCGCTGCAGGCCGTGTCGTGGTTCCTGCCCGCCTCCCACGTGTTCGAGGGCATGCGCACGGTCATGGCGGGCGGCGCGCTGCCCTGGGACCGGCTGGCCTGGGCGGCCGCGCTCAACGTGGGATACCTGGCGGCGACGCTGGGGTTGTTCGCGTGGGCGCTGAGGTACGCCCGGCGGCATGGGAAGCTCTCGCGCTTCGGGGACTGAGCGCGGCGGCGATCACCTCCACCAGGCCCTCCACCACCTGATCCCGCTCCACCTCGGGATGCTCCAGCCACCAGTCACCGGTCGTCTGCACCATGCCGACGAACGCGTGGCCGAGGACCTGCGCCCGCACCGGGTCGAGCGCCGCCCGCTCGGCGGCCAGCACCCCGCCCAGCTCCTCGCCGAGGCCGCGGACCAGCGAGGTCATGTGGGAGCGGGTCCTGCTGTCCTCGGCGCCGGCCCGGTGGAACAGGAAGCGGTAGAGGTTGAGGTTGGCCGCGATGAGGTCCAGATAGGCGCCGATCGTCGCCCTGGCCCGGCCGCGCAGGTCGGCCCCCGGCTCGGCGAACCGCGGCCGCAGCTGGGCGATCACCGTGCGCACGTGCCGGTCGGCGAGCGCCTCGTACAGGCCGCTCTTGTCGCCGAAGTGGCGGTAGAGGATGGGCTTGGTGATGCCGGCCGCGGCCGCGATGGCCGCCATCGACACCTCGGGCCCCTCGCTGGAGATGACCCGGTCCGCGGCGTCCAGCAGCGCCCTGCGCCGATCCGGGTCCCGTCCGCTCACCCGCCCAGGATAGATCGCCAACGCGCCGGCAGCAGCGCCGAGAGCACGAGCAGGGCGCCGATGATGGTGTAGAGGCCGGTAAGCCCGGCCAGCGTGCCGGGCGGCTCGGCCAGCTCCGCCGGCGGCAGGCCGTCCCAGGTCGGCCCCGACCACGGAAGCGTGGCCGCCAGGCCCAGCGCGGCGCTGGTGTCCAGGGCGAACAGCGCCCCTGCCGAGATCAGGGGCACGCCGCAGGTCAGCGCCGCCGCCGGCCAGGCGGTCAGTGCGGCGACGAGCACCGCCACGGCCGCCAGGCAGGCCAGCCCGGCCGGGGCGGGGCCGGCCGCGGCCGTGCCCATGCGCAGGGCCTTGGCGCCGGCCTCGGTCAGGTAGTAGACGGGGACGAGGGCGGCCAGGCCGGCGGCGGCTCCCATCACATGACGACTCTCACGGGTCACACCGGCATCGTCCCCTTCTCCAGCACCGGTTACGCGCGCGGTCGCGGGCGGCAGCGTCGGACGTGGGTCCTCGCCGCGCCCTTTACAGCGTAGATCACGTGATGGCCTCGATCGTCAGGTAATTACTGGAAAATACTGGGACTGTTGATACGCTCACGGCCATGAGTGACCGGCTGGACGATCTGGAGCGGCGGATCGACGAGTTGCGGGCCGGTGTGCGCAAGGCCATGCGGGCCAGGGACGGCGCGAAGGCCCGGGTGCTGCGCGCCGAGCTGCGCACCGCCGAGCGGGACTGGGACGTCCTGGTCAGCCGCGAGCGGCCGGGAGGCGCGCCCGAGCCGGCGCCGCTGGTCACCGTGCGCGAGCAGGTGCATCAGGGGCTGCGGCTGCTCGGGGCGACCGCCCAGCCCCGCCTGATCGTGGCCGTGAGCGAGGCGTTCCTCGGCGGCACGATCCGCAGCACGCAGCTCACCAGCCTGCGCAGGGACGAGGAGCGTTCGTTCCGTTCCTCCCCGTACGGGCGGCCGTACTACCTGTGCGCGGCGCTGACGGACCGCCTCTCCCCCGCACGCGGCCTGCTCACGCTCAGCAGCTGGCCGCTGGAGCAGCGCGTGGTCGGGCCCCTCAGTCCCCGCGTCGACTTCCTGACCTGCGCCATCGCGGTGGCCTCACACGCGGCCGAGGACGAGCGGGCGGCCAGGTTATTGGTGCGGATGGCCAGGAACATCCCCGGCGCCACCAACGGCTCGCTGGCCCCGCCACACCCCGGGCGGGTGATCGAGGCGGCCCGCGCCGAGCTGGCGGTGCACGCCGAGCGCGACACGCACGACCGCGCCGAGCTGGCGCGACGCGCCGCAGCGCAACTGGATGACGCCGCCCGCCTGTTCGGCGCCGCTACGCTGAGCACGATCAAGAAGGAGTACGTCACGTGAGCGGCTTGAAGCGCGAAGGCGACACCCTGCGCCGGCTGGACGCGTTGCGGGGCACGACGCCGCCGCGGCCGCACGACGCCCGCGCCATCGCGGCCCTGGCCGCCAACCCCGGCTGCACCCGCCGGGCGCTCATGGACGGGGCCGGCGTCGACAAGGACGCCGCGGCCCGGCACCTGGGGTTCCCCGCGCCGTTCGGGCAGTCGCCGTTCGCGATCACGCGCGGCAACGTGTTCGAGGCGCTGGTCAAGGCGGACGGGTGCGCGGAGCTGCTGCGCATGCTGCGCGAGCTGCTCGGCCTGCCCATCGCCGAGGTGGCCTACCACGACGTGGAGAACGTCGGCGCCCACCTGCGCCACGCCCACACCCGCGCGCTGATCGACCGGGCGGCCCGGGACGAGCAGGACGCGGGCACTCTGTACGACCACCCGCTGCTCACCCTCCAGATCGCCGGCCACACCGCCTACCTGGAGCCGGATGTGGTGGCCTTCCAGCTGGGCGGCCGCTTCCACATCGTGGAGGTCAAGTCGTTCGCGGTGATCGACGGGCAGGCCGACCCGGCGGCGGTCGCGGCGGCCGCCCGGCAGGCGGCCGTCTACGTGCTGGCGCTGCGCACGCTGCTGGAGGAGCTGGGCCACGACCCGCTGAAGGTCTCCCACGACGTGGTGCTGGTCTGCCCGGAGAACTTCGCCAACCGCCCGGTCGCGACACTGGTCGACGTGCGCAAACAGCTCGCCGTGCTGAGGCGCCAGCTGACCAGGATGACCACGCTCGACCGGCTCCTCGAGGGGCTGCCCGACGATCTCACGTTCGACCTGCGGCCCGGCGAGGACGGCCGGCCTGCCAGGCCGGTCGCCGAGCTGGCCGACGCGCTGCGCAGGACGACGGCGCGCTACGCGCCCGACTGCCTGTCCGCCTGCGACCTGTGCTTCTTCTGCCGCGACGAGGCCCGGCAGGAGGGCGCGTCCGACCAGCTCGGGCGGCAGGTGCGTGACGAGCTGGGCGGGGTCGCGTCGGTGGCGGAGGCGCTGGGCCTGGCCGACGGGGTCCGGGATCCGCGAGAGGGTCAGGAGGAGATCGCCCGGCTGCTCCGCAACGCCGAACGCCTGCGCAGAGAGTGCCTGGCATGAGCCTGCTCACCTCGCTCGCCCGGCTGCGCGCCCTGGACGAGGGCATCGCGCAGCCCATCGCGACCGTCCGCCACTGCCATCTGTCGGACCGGCCGATGGTGTTCATCCCGCTCAAACTGTCGGGCGAGGCCGCCGCGCCGCTGGCGGCCATGCTCGGCACCGAACGCGACCGGCCGCGCCTGCTCGTGGTGACCCAGCCGCGCAACCGCGACCTGCGCTTCGCCTGGGCGGCCGAGCTGGCCGGGGTGCTGCTGCCGTACCTCGAGGGTTTCCTCGCCGACACCGAGACGGTGGAGCGGCGCGGCGCCGACCCCTACGAGCGGGCGGTGGACGCGCCGCAGCTCATCGTGCCGAACGCGGCCGGCGTGGCCTTCACCCGGCTCCTCGGCCGCTCCACCCGCTTCCGCCGCGCCGACGGGCCCTACCCGGTGCCGGACGTGGTGCCGCTGCTGGGCCGGTGGCTGACCTATTTCGGGGAGCGGGCCGCCTACCCCGGCTCGTCGCTCATGACGGCCGCGACCGAGGAGCTGGGCCGGCACTGGGCGAGCGGGCAGAGCTCGCTGGAGGACGCCAACCTGGCCGCTCTGCTCGGCTGGATCACCGAGGGGCCGAGCGAGGCCGCCGAGGACCCGCTGATCTGGCCGCCCGCCGGGCCCGCGACCGACCCGGGGTTCGACGCGGAGGTGCTCGCGCCCGCCATGGACAGCGGTTCGGCCGAGCGCGTCACCGAGGCGCTGCGCAGCCAGCTGGAGCCCACGTGGCGGCTCATGTGGCAGGCGATCGACCTGCTGGCCGGCCTGGAGGCGGGCGCGAGCGTGGCCCAGCGGTGGGAGCAGGACCGCGGCTCGTTCAGCGGCATGGCGCAGAGCATCGCCGAAGGCGGGCCGCCGCAGGCCCGCAGGGACGGCGCGGTCGCGGCCGCGGCCAAGCTGGCCCGCATGGAACGCGCCCAGGCGGCGTACGAGGTGCAGCGCGCCTACGACGACCCGCTGATCATGGCCGAGCACCGCCTCACCGGGGAGGCCTTCGCGGGCGAGGTGGTCGAGACCGTCCCGGACAACGTCGAGGGTGAGGGCCGCTCACGCAAGCTCCGCCCGCTGGTGGTGATCAAAACCGACGATCCGGTACGGCTGCCGCCCGGCGCGTCCCTCGGCACCCCGCAACGCCGCGCCCAGGGCGCCGAGCTGGTGTCCGCGGACGAGGGCCTGATCACCGTGAAGATCACCAAAGGGATGGGGCGCGGCAAGACGCCGACCCCCGGCGCCGTGCCCGAGGTCGGCGAGCGCGTCTGCTACACCTCGCTCACCGACGACTTCCAGGGCTCGCCGAACCTGCCCGACGCCGAGGCCACGCCGTGGACGCACGGCGGCCCGCCCCAGGAGTACACGCCCGACGACGAGGACGCCCAGGAGGAGTGGTCGTGACCGGCAGCCCTGAGCAGGTCATCGCGGACGTGCTGGCCGACCTGCCGCGGCACCGGGGCGTGGTCGTCGACTCGCCGCCGGGGGCGGGCAAGTCCACCCTCGTCGTACGCGCCGCCGCGCACATCGCGGACGCCGGCGAGCCGCTGATGATCGTCGCCCAGACCAACGAGCAGGTCGACGACCTGGTGTCCAGGATCTCGGACAAACATCCGCGGCTGACCGTGGGGCGGCTGTCGGCCGGCGGGTACGTGCCGCCGCTGCGGCTGCTGGAGCTGCCCGGCGTGCGGTTCGGCACCAGGATCCAGGACCTCGGCGACCCGGACATCGTCATCGCCACCGCCGACAAATGGGCGTGGATCGGCGACCGGGTCTGGCCGTGGGCGATCGTGGACGAGGCCTACCAGATGCGCTCGGACAAGCTGCTGCGGATCGCGGGGCTGTTCGAGCGGGCGTTGTTCGTGGGCGATCCTGGACAGCTGGACCCGTTCTCGATCGTGGACGGGGACCGGTGGTCGGGACTGTCGTGGGATCCGCTGCAGAGCGCGGTGTCGGTGCTGCTGCGGCACAATCCGGATCTGCCGGTGCACCGGCTGCCGGTGTCGTGGCGGCTGCCGGCGTCGGCGGCGCCGGTGGTGTCGCGGGCGTTCTACCCGTTCACCGGGTTCAGGTCGGGAACCGGGCCCGGGGATCGGCGGCTGGAGCTGGTCACGGGCGGCATGGGGACCGTGCACGACCGGGCGCTGGAGGAGGCCGCCCGGTCGGGGTGGGCGCTGCTGGAGCTGCCGAACCGGCACACGGTGCGTACCGACGGGGAGGCCGTGCAGGCGGTGGCGCTGCTGGCCGAGCGGCTGCTGCAGCGGGGCGCGGTGGCGAGCTCGGAGCAGGGCGAGCGGCCGGTGACGGCGGATCGGATCGCCGTCGGTGCCGCGCACCGGGACCAGGTGGCGGCCATCCGGGCGGCGGGCCTGCCGCCGGAGATCACCGTCGACACCGCGAACCGGCTGCAGGGGCGGGAGTACGACGTGACGATCGTGCTGCACCCGCTGTCCGGGCGGCGTGACGCGACGGCCTTCCACCTGGAGTCGGGGCGGCTGTGCGTGCTGGCCTCGCGGCACCGGCACGCCTGCGTGGTGGTGGCCCGGGCGGGCATCGCCGAGCTGCTGGACGCCCACCCGTCGGCGGAGCCGGTGCAGCTGGGCGTGCCGGTGAAGTTCCCGGACGGGTGGGAGGCCAACCAGTCGGTGCTGGAGCATCTGTCCCGCCACCGCGTCTAGCGCGGCGACGCTGCTGGTTCAGAGGCGGCGGCGCCAGACGTCGATGACCATGACCGGCCGCATCCCCGCCGACTCGTACAAGCCCAGCGCCGGCGTGGTGTTGTTGGAGTCCACGTGCAGAATCGTGCCCTTGCGCCCGCGGGCCGCGTCGGCGGCGAAGGCGTGCCGCAGCAGGAAGCGCCCCAGCCCTCGCCCCCGGAACTCGGGCAGCACGGCCAGCGTGGCCACATACCCGCACTCCTGGTCCGGCAGGAACTGGTTGTTGCCGATCAGCACCGCCGCCGCGCGCCCGTCGACCCTGGCGAGCGCGAGCTGGCTCCAATCGTTGACGCTCTGCGCCTGCCTGCGCTCGTACCACAGGTCGTAGTCGAGCTTCACGAAACCGAAGTGCTCGGCGAACGCCTCCTGGTGCACGCGATGCGCCTCCCGCCGCACGTCCTCGCTCTCGCCGGAGTGCAGCGTGAGCCCGGCCGGCGGGACCGGCGCCTCGACGGGGCCCTCGTGGTCGATGCGCATGCGGTGGAAGCTCGTGCCGGGCTCGAAGCCCTGTTCCTTGGCCATGGCCTGCTTGACATGGTCGGCGCGGTAGATCCCGATGTGCAGGGTGACGCCGTCGTGCCCCCGCTCGGCGGCCAGCTCGCGGGCGCGCCCGATGACCAGCGGCCACAGCTCGTCCGCGAGCCCTTCGACGCCGGGCCGGACGATCACGTCGACGTGCACGAGATCACTGTCGCCGTCGCTACATGCCCAGGCCGACGCGAGGAGCCTGCCGTCGGCGTCCTGTGCCAGCCACCCGTCCTTGTCGCGGTCGAAATCGGGCTCCACCAGCTCGTCCTGGACGTCTTGGAGCGTCATGTCCGGCGCCCCGAGGACCGCGGTCTCATATGCCGAGATGAGCTCGTACATGGCGGCGGCGTCGTCCACGCGGGGCCGGCGGAGAGTATGCATGGGCTGGATTGTGCACCGGCCGCCCTGCCCGGCGCCTCCCATTTTCGCCCGGTTAAGCTATGGGAGTGCTCGACAGGATGCCCTTGCGCATCGAGGTCGCCGCCCCGGACGCGACGACCGTCGCGCTCGCGCTCCGCGGCGACCTGGACCACGGCTCCGCCTACCAGCTCGCGGCCCTGACCTTCGCCGACGGCTACCGCAGGATCGACGTGGACCTGTCGGCGCTGACCTTCATCGACTCCTCCGGCCTGGCCGCGCTCGTCCGCCTCCAGCAGCGAGCCGCGGCCGCCCGTGCGGTGATGCAGGTGGTGGCGTTGACGCCTTACCTGCGCAAGCTCCTCACGATGACCGCGCTCGACCTGCTGTTCAGCCTGCCGCCGGAGTAACGGGCTCCTTCGCCGAGGCGGTCACGGGGCCGCCGCCGCGCAGCGGGATCTCCTTGATGAACGCCGCCAGCACGGGCACCACCACGGCGAAGGCGATGGCCCACCAGAAGACGCCGGAGATCGACGTCGCCAGCGATTCCAGCATCCCCGTCCGCTGCGCGCTCGGCAGCTGAGCGAGGGACGCGAGGTCCATCCTGCCGCCGCCCGCGGCGATCCCCTCCGCCGCGCGTGCCCCGAACCTGGCAGTCAGCTCGGAGTGGAAGGTGCTGTTGAAGACCGCGCCGAACAACGAGACGCCGAACGAGCCGCCGATCGACCGGAAGAACGTGGTCGCGCTGCTGGAGACGCCCAGGTCGCGCTGCTCGACGCTGTTCTGCGCGATCAGCAGCGTGGTCTGCATGAGGAAGCCCATGCCGAGGCCGAGCACCGCGATGTAGACGCCGGTCAGCCAGGTGGGGGTGCCGGCGTCCATCGTGGACAGCAGCCACATGCCGGCCGCCATGCCGACGCCGCCGATCACCGGGTAGATCTTGTACGTGCCGGTGCTGGTGATGGCCTTGCCCACGATGAGCGACACGACCATGGCCGCGGCCATCATCGGCAGGAGCAGCAGGCCGGAGTTGGTGGCGCTGGCGCCCTGCACGGTCTGCTGGAACAACGGCAGGAAGTTGATCGCGCCGAACATGGCGAAGCCGAGCAGGAAGCCGATGGCCGAGATCAGCGTGAAGTTGCGGTTCCTGAACAGCTGCAGCGGCATGATCGGCTCGGCGGCCTTCCGCTCGACCAGCACGAACGCCGCCAGCGTGAGCACCGCGAGCGCGGCCAGGCCGAGGATCTGCCAGGAGCCCCACGGGTATTGGTTGCCGCCCCAGGTCGTGATGAGCACCATCGCGGTGATGCTGATCGACAGCAGGGTCGCGCCCGCCCAGTCGATGCGTACCGTGTTGTGCAGCTTGGGGAGATGCAGGTTGGTCACGATGAGGACCAGCGCGACCGCGCCCACCGGCAGGTTCACGTAGAACGCCCAGCGCCAGTCGAGGTGGTCGGTGATGAACCCGCCGACCAGCGGGCCGGCGATCATCGCCAGCGACATGACGCCGGCCATGATGCCCTGGTACTGGCCGCGCTCGCGGGGCGGCACCAGGTCGCCGATGATCGCCATGACGTTCACCATCAGGCCGCCCGCGCCGAGGCCCTGCACCGCCCGGAACGCGATCAGCTCGGCCATGCCGCCGTCCGGACCGCCGAGCAACGACGACCCGGCCATGCCGCAGAGCGCGGAGCCGATCATGAAGATGACGATCGAGATGATGAAGATGCTCTTGCGCCCGTACAGGTCGCCGATCTTGCCCCAGATGGGCGTCGAGACGGTGGTGCCCAGCACGTACGCCGTCACGACCCAGGACAGCTGTGACAGGCCGCCGAGCTCGCCCACGATGCGGGGCATGGCCGTGCCCACGATCATGTTGTCCAGCATCGCCAGCACCATCGCCAGCATCAGCCCCGGCAGGACGACCATGACCTCACGACGCCGCCCGACTGTCTCCGCCACCCGCACACCCCCATGTGAAGATCTTGCTTACTTGCCGACCGGCAAGCATAGACTAAGCTAAAGACTTACTTGCCGGCCGTCAAGCTGAAATAGGTGCAATGTGCGGGAAGACACGCGAACCCGGATCCAGGAGATCGCGCTGAGGCTCTTCACCGAGCAGGGGTATGAGGCGACCTCGCTGCGGGAGATCGCCGAGGAGCTCGGCGTGACGAAGGCCGCCCTCTACTACCACTTCAAGACGAAGGACGACATCGTCGCGAGCCTGGTGGACCTGCACGTCGCCGAGATCGAAAACCTGGTGGAGTGGGCGAAGACCCAGCCGAAGACGCCGGAGATGCGGCGCGAGCTGCTGGAGCGCTATGCCGCGAACCTCCGGGGGCCCCGCCACATCGAGATGGCGAGGTTCCTCGAGCGCAACCAGACGGCGCTGCGCGAGCATCCCAAGCTCTCCAGGATGCGCGACATGATGATCGAGCTGACGAAGCAGATGAACGAGCCCGGCGCCACGCCGGTGGAGCGGATCAGCCGCTCGCTGGCGCTGTTCGCGCTGCACGCCGGCAGGTGGATGCCGGGCGATCTGACCGAGGACGAGGTCGACAAGGCGTCCATGGAGGTGGCCCGGCGACTGCTGGAGCTGTAGGTGCACCCGTCGCCGCCTGCGGTGGCCCGCTGGACGCGAACCACCGTAACGTTTCCGGACTTTTGGCCTTTAAAGGGACGATTGGGGCGGAGGATCGAGGGCAGGGGCCCCACACGCATCCATTCGGGAGGAGGCGCCGTGGAAGCCACAATCGCGCTCCGGCTGCCCAGGGATGCGGCGAGCGTCCCGGTGATCAGGCAGATGCTGGACGGCACGCTCCGCTCGCTGGGCGTCGAGCCGCAGGTGCGCGACGACATCGAGCTCATGCTGACCGAGGCGTGCGCCAACGTGATCAAACATGCGGCGCCCAGCGACGACTACACGGTCAGCGCCACCGTCCAGCACGACGTGTGCGTCATCAAGGTCGTCGACACCGGCGACGGCTTCGACCCCCGCGCGGTGCTCGAACCCGAGCCGGGGGCCGAGTACGGCCGAGGACTGCAGATCATGCGGGCGCTCGCCGACGACATCCGTTTCACCAACAAACGCGAGAACGGCGCGGTGGTGTGCCTGGAGAAGCGGCTCCGGTACACGCCGGGGGCGGCAGGTCCGCCCCTCATGGCGTCGTGACCCAGCCCTAGTCGCCGCCGAGCAGGAAACGCCGCCGCAGCCGGGGTGTGTCCCCGCTCAGCTCCGCTCGCCGCCGTTCGGGCACCGTGCTCCCGCTGAGCTTCAGCGTCAGCCGCGCCTGCCTGCCGGTCAGCCGCCGCCACAGCCTGCGCCAGTTGGTCATCGACCCGGCCATGACCGCGAGCGCCGCCAGCGCGACGACCGCGATGACGAGGGTGGCCAGGACGACCAGCAGGAGTACGACCACCACGGACCCGATGGTGCCGAACACGTCCAACATTCGCCGGAAGGTGCCCGGCCACCAGCGCCTTATGCCGATTTTTGGGGATATATCACCCTTACTTCGACTTCTCGGTCTTCTTGGGGGCGGCGGTGGACTGGTCGTGACGCCCGGGCAGCAGGTCGAGGCGGCGCAGTATGACGCCCTCGCGCAGCGCCCACGGGCAGACCTCCAGCCGGTCCACCTCGAACAGGTCCATGGCCGCGTCGGCGACCAGCGCCCCGGCCGCCAACTGCGCGGCCCTGCCCTCGGACACGCCGGGCAGCTCCGCCCGCTCGGCCGCCGTCATGGTAGTGAGCTTGACCGCCCAGTCGGCCATGTCCTGCCGGGTCAGCGAGCGCGCCACGTACGGGCCGTCGCTGGACGGCGCGGCCCCGGCGATCCTGGCGAGTTGCCTGAAGGTCTTGGAGGTGGCCACGGCGCGGTTGGGCTCGCCGTACCTGACGACGTCGCCGACGGTGCGGGCGATCTCGGTGCGTACGTGCTTGCGCAGCCTGCGCACCTCGTCGGCGGCCGGGGGGTCGGTGGTGAACCAGTCCCGCGTCAGGCGCCCGGCGCCCAGCGGCAGCGACACCGCCACGTCCGGCTCCTCGTCCACGCCGCCGGCGATCTCCAGCGAGCCGCCCCCGATGTCGAAGGCCAGCAGCCGCCCCGACGACCAGCCGAACCACCGGCGCACGGCCAGGAAGGTCAGCCTGGCCTCGTCCCGCCCCGACAACACTTCGATGTGCACGCCGCAGCTCTCCTCGACGCGCGCGAGCACTTCCTCGCCGTTGGCCGCCTCGCGCACGGCGGAGGTGGCGAAGGCCAGCAGGTCCTCCACCCCCTTGTCCTCCGCCAGGTGGACGGCCTCCTGGACGAAGTCGCACAACCGCTCGATGCCCTCGTCGGCCAGCCGGTTGTCCTTGCGAAGGTACTCCGTCAGGCGGAGCCCCTCCTTGTGTGAGAACGCGGGCATCGGCCGGGCGCCGCGGTGGGCGTCGACGACCAGTAGATGAACAGTGTTCGAGCCGATGTCCAGCACGCCGAGTCGCATGGGCAAACGCTACCGTTCTGCCGCTTTTACTACGAAACAGAGGGTGAGTGCCGGCATCGGATCCTCCAACGTGACGGTCGGCCTGACTGAGCGCTCACGCAGAAACGCCCGGGGACGCCCGGGGACGCGAAGATCCGGATGGACGACGACCAGAGCAGGCGGCCCGGTGATCCGAACTCCGATGCGCACGCTCCAGGCACTACCCTTCCTTGGTGTCGCGACACGTTTGGGGGGATCTTTGAGCGCTTGCTGTGGCCCGAGCAGAGACGGCACCGCCGCGGGGACGCACCCGCGGCCGGTGGGGATCACCACGCGGCGGGCGGCGCCGCGCGGGATGGTGCGCGTTCCCGGAGGGACGTTCCTCATGGGCGGGAGCGACCCGGACGGCCGGCCCGAGGACGGCGAGGGCCCGGTCAGGGAGGTGCGGCTCGACCCGTTCATGATCGATCCGGCGTGTGTGACGAACGCCCAGTTCGCCACCTTCGTCAAGGAGACCGGATACGTCACCGAGGCCGAGCGGATCGGCTGGTCATTCGTGTTCCGGCAGTTCGTCACGGGCGGCGTGATGGACGCGACCGTGCCGGGCGCGCCGTGGTGGGCGGGCGTGGAGGGCGCCACCTGGCGCTCCCCCGAGGGCCCGGGGTCGTCGATCGGCGACCGGCAGAACCACCCGGTCGTGCACGTGTCGTGGCACGACGCCACCGCCTACGCCGCGTGGGCGGGCAAGCGGCTGCCGACCGAGTCGGAGTGGGAGATGGCGGCCCGCGGCGGGCTGGAGCAGAAGCGGTTTCCATGGGGCGACGAGCTCGCCCCCAGTGGGCGGCCGCGGTGCAACATCTGGCAGGGTCGCTTCCCGACCGCGCCGAGCCGGGGCACGATGCCGGTCAAGTCGTTCCAGCCGAACGGATACGGCCTGTACAACGTGTCCGGCAACGTATGGGAGTGGACCGCCGACTGGTGGGCCACGACGTGGGAGCCGCGCGCCGACAACCCGGCCGGGCCCGCCGAGGGGACGGCGAAGGTGATCCGCGGCGGCTCGTACATGTGCCACGATTCCTACTGCAACCGCTACCGGGTGGCGGCCCGCACGGCCAACACACCGGACTCCTCGACCGGGCACACGGGTTTCCGCTGTGCGGCCATAGTCTGATCGCATGTCACGAACCCTGCGACTGTTGATCACCGGCGGCGGCACCGGTGGCCACACCTATCCGGCCTTGACCACCCTGTCGGCGATCCAGCGGCGGCAGATACCGCACGACGTGCTGTGGGTGGGGACGGCCAACGGCCTGGAGGCCAGGATCACGGCCGAGCACGGCATCCCGTTCAAGGCGATCACCACGGGGAAGCTGCGCCGCCGCCCGAACCTCAAGGAGCTGGGCACCAACATCGCCGACGTGTTCCGCATCCCGGTCGGGGTCTGCCAGGCGATCGGGCACGCGGCCCGCTACCTGCCCGACGTGGTGTTGTCGACCGGGGGTTACGTGGCGGTGCCCATCGGGGTGGCGGCCAAGCTGATCAGGCGGCCGCTCGTGATGCACGAGCAGACGACCGTGGTGGGGCTGGCCAACCGGATCCTCGCCAGGCTGGCGACCAGGATCGCGTTGTCGCACGAGTCGTCGCTGGAGCACTTGCCCGCCTCGGCCAGGAAGCGGGCCGTGGTGACGGGCAACCCGGTCCGGCCCGAGCTGCTGCAGGGCAACCGGGCGGCGGCCTACGACCTGTTCGGGCTGACGTTCGAGGTGCCGCTGATCTACGTCACGGGGGGCGCGCAGGGCAGCAGGCAGATCAACACGCTGATCGCGGAGATCCTGCCGCGCCTGCTGCCGCACGCGCAGGTCGTGCACCAGTGCGGTCCCGCCTGGATCGAGCAGATGCGGGCCGTCGAGGTGCCCGCCGACCTGGCCGACCGCTACCACCCGGTGCCGTACGTGGGCGGCGAGCTGGCCGACCTGTTCGCCGCCGCCGACGTGGTGATCGCGCGGAGCGGGGCGGGCACGGTGTCGGAGCTGACCGCGATCGGCAAACCCGCCGTGCTGATCCCGTTGATCCCGACCGGGGGTGACGAGCAGCGCAAGAACGCGGCTTACCTGGCCTCGGCGGGGGCGGCGCGGGCGCTGCTCGAGCCGCATCCGACGGCCGAGCAGCTGCTGGCCGAGCTGATGCCGCTGCTGGCAGACCCGGGGTTGCGGCAGGCGATGGGACAGGCGGCGGCCAAGCTCGGCCGCGTGGACGCCGCGGACGCGCTGTGCGACCTGCTGCTGGAGACGGCCAGGGTCCAGACGGTCTAGCGCGCCGCGGGCGGTGTCGAAGGCTTGCACGACCGGCCCAGTACGGCGCCATATAACGGGTCAGGCGCGGGACACCGGCTCGGCCGAGAAGCCGCGTGCCACGGCGGCCTTCGCCTGGGCCGCCAGGTCCGTGCGGTCGTCGCTCGCCCAGGCCACGTAGCCGTCGGGGCGGACGAGGATCGCCGCGGGCAGGCCGGGCGTGGCCGGGTCGGGCACGCGGACCGCCGAACCCCGGCACCCCCTCCCACGACGGCCTCCTCGTCTCCGCTTCATGGCCCGGCCGGGACCTCACGCCGGAGCGGGTCCCGCCGGGAAGGCGGGTTCAGTTGCCCACGCCGAGGTTGGACATGAACGCGGACGGGTATCGGTCGCCGCGTGCCGCGCCTATCGGCACCGCCTTCTCGATGTCGGTGAGGTCGTCCGCGGTGAGGTTCAGGTCGATCGCGGGCAGCGCCTCAGCGAGCCGCTCGCGGGTGCGCGCGCCGACCAGCGGCACGATGTCCTCGCCCTGTGCGGCCACCCAGGCCATGGCCAGCTGAGCGACGGTGCAGCCCTTCGCCTCGGCGATCCGGCGCAGAGCGTCCACGAGGGCGAGGTTGTGTTCCACGTTCCCGCTGGAGAAGCGCGGGCTGATGGCGCGCATGTCGCCGGGTCCGGCGGTCTGGCCGGCGCTCCAGTGTCCGGAGATGAGGCCGCGGCCGAGGACGCCGTACGCGGTCAGGCCGATGCCGAGCTCCCGCAGTGTGGGCAGAACCTCCGCCTCCACCGCGCGGGAGATCAGTGAGTACTCGATTTGCAGGTCGGCGATCGGGTGCACGGCGTGTGCCCGGCGGATCGTCGCCGCATCGACCTCCGAGAGCCCGATGTGCCGCACGTACCCGGCGTCGACCATCTCCTTGATCGCGCCCACCGTCTCCTCGATCGGTACCGCAGCGTCCAGCCGCGCGGGACGGTAGATGTCGATGTGGTCGGTGCCCAGCCGGGTCAGTGAGTAGGCCAGGAAGTTCTTCACCGCCTCGGGACGGCCGTCCTGCCCGCCGAACTCGCGGCCGGGCCCCCGCAGCTGGCCGAACTTGACACTCAGCACGTAGCCGTCGCGATCCCGGCCGCGCAGTGCCTCGGCGAGCAGCAACTCGTTGTGGCCCATGGCGTAGAAGTCGCCGGTGTCGATCAGCGTGAGGCCGGCCTCCAGTGAGGCGTGCACGGTGGCGATGCTCTCCGCGCGGTCGGCCGCGCCGTAACCGCTCGACATGCCCATCGCGCCCAGGCCCAGCGCGGAAACGGCCGGTCCCGTGCGGCCCAGGGTTCGTCTCTGCATCATGTTCTCCCTTGCTGACGTCGTCTCGCCCCATCGTGGGCCCGGGCCGGGGCGGGGCGGAATCGGAGCGTTGATCATGGGAGAGCCGCTCCCTGGCTCGGCTCGCCTGCCGCGAGGCAGCATGGAACCATGCAACGTGACCAGCTCGCCGACTTCCTGCGCCGCCGCCGCGAGGCGATCCGTCCGGCCGAGGTGGGCCTCCCCGACAGCCCCCGCCGCCGCACGAGCGGCCTGCGCCGGGAAGAGGTGGCGATGCTCGCCGGCATGTCGGTGGACTATGTGGTACGCCTCGAGCAGGGCCGCAGCAGTCAGCCCTCGGCCCAGTTGCTCGCCGCGCTGGCCCGGGCGTTGCGCCTGTCGGACGACGAGCGCGACCACCTGTTCCACCTGGCCGGCCACCGGCCCCCGCCCGCCGACGGGGTGGCCCGCCTGGCCCGCGCCGGCCTGATGCGCATGCTCGACCTGCTCGGAGACACCCCGGCCGTGGTGCTGTCCGACCTGGGGGAGGTCCTGGCTCAGAACCGGGCGGCCGTCCTGCTGACGAGCGACCTCACCGGCATCTCCGGCGACCGGCGCTACATCGTCTACCGCTGGTTCACCGACCCCGCCACCCGCGCCGTCCACCCGCCCGAGGAGCAGGAACATCAGGCCCGTCAGCTCGTGGCCGACCTGCGCGCGGCCGTCGGCCGCCGGTCAGGCGACCCCACGGTCGCCGGACTCGTCGACCGTCTGCAGGCCGCCAGCGCCGACTTCCGCCGGCTCTGGGCCGAGCACGAGGTGGCGGTCCGGCGCGCCAGCCGCAAGACCCTGCTGAACTCGCGGGTGGGCCGCATGGTGATGAACTGCGAGACCTTGGTCACCCCGGACCAGCGTCAGCAACTGCTGGTGTTCACGCCGGCGGACGCCGAGACCCGCGAGCGGCTGGAGCTGCTGCGGGTGCTCGGCATCGAGGAGTTCCCCTCAAGCGCCGACCGCGCCACGTCCGTGCCGCCGAACTCGACGCAATGAACGCGGTGAACGCCGTGAACGCGTGAACGCGTGAACGCCGTGAACGCACCCGGCTAGTGCAGGCCGCCGTCGGCGGGGCGGCCCGGAAGGGTCGGGGGGCCGTCGTCGCCGGGTGGGCTCGGGTCGAGGTAGCGGAAGGCCTCGTGGGCGGAGCTGACGCTCCGCCTCAGCGCCTGCTCCAGCCGGTCGGCGTCGGCGGCCAGCCGCTCCAGCTCCGTCGTGGCGAAGCCGTCCGCGCCGGTCTCGGCCACCAGCTCCTCGTACTGGTGCAGCCGGCCGCGCAGCTCCTCGATCTGCTGATGGGCGCGGTACGCGCGCTCGGCCTCGGTGACGTTGGCCGCGTAACGTTCCAGCGCCTCGACGCGGGCGATCACGGCGGCCTCGCTGCTGTCGAGCGCCCGGGCCAGGGGCGCGGCCACCGCCTCGACCTCGGGCGTGACGCCACGCGAGACGGTCTCCCTGTGCTTGGCGCGCAGTGCCGACAACTTGGCCAGGAGGCGGGCGATCTCCCACTCCTGGGCGGGCAGCATCACCGCGTTGCGCGCGTCGTCGAGCAGTCCTTCGGTGTTGACCCGGGAGCCGGTCACAGCGGCGATGGCCCGCTGGGCGCGGCTGAGCAGCCTCTTGGAGGACTCGTCGAGGTCGTCGGTCAACACGTAGCGGCCCTCGTACCAGCGCAGTTGCTCGTAGATCTCGCGCTCGAAGTCGTCCTCCTCCTCGCCCGGCAGGTCGTTGCGGACGAACAGCACGATCATGAGGGGGATGCCGAAGAGCACGAGCATGAGCAGGCCGAGTCCCCTGCCCGCGGCGCCTAAGCCGAGCATCAGCCCGAAGAAGGCCACTGTGGCGAAGGCCGCCACCATCCGCCAGTGCGCGCTGGACAGGACCCTGCGTGGTTGCGGAGCCCAGCCCTGACGCATCTTGATGAGGATCCGCCGGCTCTGTTTCAGCAGTTGCGCGTCGTCCGGCGGCACTCCGGGGTCTACCACGACATCCGCCACAAAATCGGATCCTAAGCGAAGTCACCCCCTAAGGTGGCGAAAAGCCTCATGCGCCGAACTGACGCTGTCGCGTAGTGCCTGCTCAAGGCGGTCGGCGTCATCGGATAACCTTCCGAGCTCCGGAACGGCCGACCCGCCGGCGCCCGACTCCGCCAGGAGCTCCTCATAGCGGGGCAGCCGGGCGCTGAAGCGTTCGATCTGGCGCCTGGCGCGGTAGGCGCGCTCGGCGTCGGCGACGTGGCCGGCGTAACGTTCCAGCGCCTCGACGCGGGCGAGCACAGCCCGCTGGCTGCTGTCGAGCGCCTCACCGAGGGCCTCGGCCACGGCGGCCACCTCCGGGGTGACCCCTTCGGAGACGACCTCCTGATGCTCGGCACGCAGCTCGGACAACTTCGCCAGGAGCCGGGCGATCTCCCACTCCTGTACGGGCAGCATCACGGCGTTGCCGGCGTCGTCGAGCAGTCCCTCGGCGTTGACCTGGGAGCCCACGACCTGCTCGACGGCCTCCTGGGCGCGGGCCATGAGCGCGCGGGCGGGCTCGTCGAGGTGCTCGCGCAGGACGTAGCGGCCGTGGTGGCCGCGGCTTTTGTCGTGGACGAGACGTTCGAGCGCGTGGCGGCGCTCCACCTCGGCGTCGGGCCTGGGCCTGAGCAGGAGGGCGACGACCATGAGCGCGGCTCCGGTCGTCATCACGACGAAGGGGGTGTAGAGACCGGCGACGAAGAGGGTGAGGCCGTACAGCCCGGCGAGCGCGGCCGTTCCGGTGACGGCCAGCTGGGCTGTGAGACCGGCCACGAGGCGCAGGCGCTTGTGCGCGGGCGCCCAGCCGTCGTGGATGCGGGCGAGGATCTCGGGGTTGTCACGTAAGAGGGCCGCGGCGTCGCGGGGGACCGCCGGATCGACTATCACCTTCGCCTGACGTCCGGCCACGTAACTGATCCTATGTACTCATGCTCTGGGACAGTCTGTCCGGCTGTCAGCCTTCCAGATATTTGAACGCCTCATGCGCGGAGGCGACGCTGCGCCGTAAAGTCCGCTCCAGCACGTCGGCGTCCTCGGCCAGCCGCTCGATCTCGCTCACCCCCAGCGCGTCGGCTCCCGACTCGGCCAGCAGTTCCTCGTAGCGCGGCAGCCGCGACCGCAGCTCCTCGATCTGGCCGCGCGCGTGGTAGGCACGCTCGGCCTCGGCGACGTGGCCGGCGTAACGTTCCAGGGCCTCCACGCGGGCGACCACGGCGGCCTCGCTGCCGGCCAGGGCGCGTTCGAGCGGCTCGATCACCGAGGCGACCTCCGGGGCGATGCCCCGGGCCAGCAGCTCCTTGTGTTCGCCGCGCAGCGCCGACAGCTTGGCGAGCAGGCGGGCGATCTCCCACTCCTGGGCGGGCAGCATCACCGCGTTGCGGGTGTCGTCCAGCAGGCCCTCTGCGTTGACGTGGGAGCGCAGCACCGAGCCGATGGCCCGCTGCGCCCTGCCCAGCACGAGCCTGGCGTCGTGGTCGAAGTCGTCGGCCAGGAGGTAGCGGCCGTCGTACCAGCGGGCCTGCTCGTACACGTGCCGCTCGTGCGGGCGGTCGTCCTCGGGCACCTCGCTCATGGAGGCGATCTTGACGAGGACGATGAAGACGTACGTGCCGAGCAGCACGAACCCGGCCGGCGCCATGCGCGAGGCCAGGAGGACGGCCATGAGCGCGATCACGGCGGGCGTGATGGCCAGGAGCATGACGCTGGAGGGGCCTTTGCGGCGTGTGTGGTGCTCCGCGGCGGGGGGCACCCAGCCTGCCCGCACCCTCGACAGCAGCGGGGCATTCGCACGCAACAAACCGGCTACCTCCGGGGGAACTCCCGGATCGACGACCACACCCACGCTCTGTCCTGGCACCCTGGCGCCCCCAACGCTCGTGATGTTCGGATATTACGTAACATTCGGGCGGAGTGTCAGCCTCGGAAAGGTCAGGGCCGGGAACCCCATGTGCACGCGCCAAGCGCTTTCCACGGTCGCGGGCACCGGAACGGCGCCGCGACTCGTGCGTCGACCAGCACCGACGCCCCGGCCCGCCCCCTTTGATGCGCATCGACGAGTCCGCGTGCCCTTCCCTGGCGCGTCGTTGAAAACCCCGCAGTAGCGCGCCGACGGAGTGGCGCCAGGCGGCGGCCAAGCGCGGGCCAGATACCAGGACGGCGGCCGCGGCTCTGGGCGCCGCGCGGCAGCGGCCCCGGCGCGGCCTCGGGCCGTGCGCACAGCCAGGCCGGCCCGAGCCCCCAAGCGCCGTCGCGCCGAGCAGCGCGTAGCCAAGCAGCGCGTAGCCAGCAGGTCGAGCGGCCTAGAGCGGCCGGGTACGGCATGCGTGGGAGCCGCGCGGACGGCCGGTGACGATCATCGTGGAGCCGCCGGTGGATCCGTCGGCTCCCTGACGTCGTCGTAGAGGTCCCACAGCTCAGTCTCCGGGATGCCGGCCTTGACGAGCTGCTCCCAGGTCGCCATCCGGCCCGCCGGGTCGGCGAGCAGTGCCTGCAGCAGCGGCCGCAACGCGGCGTGGTCGGCGCCGGGCTCCGCCCACAGCGCCCCCAGCGCCTGGTGCATGGCGGGCGAGCGGACCGCCGCCGTCCGCAGCAGCTCCTCCAGGATGCCGACGCGGTCCCGGAAGGGCAGCGCACGCCCCTCCCCCAGCGCGCGCAGCAGCAGGTCCAGCAGCCGGCGGTGGCGCGGAGAGTGGCCGGTGGCGACCGCCACGACGACGTCGCCCATGCCGGAGGGCCGCGTCCCGCCGAGCACGACGTCCTCCTTGCCGCCTTCGACCACCCGCTGCGCCGACAGCGCGGTGACCAGGCCCTGCCAGCCCTCCTCCCCCAGCTGGCCCTTCCACAGGTGGGTGAACGACGCCCAGCGCTCCAGGTAGTCCGGTCCCGGCAGCAGCGACGAGACGGCGACCGGTTCCTCCGAGGCGCAGGCGATGAGCAGGGTGAGGTTGGCCGAGTACGCGGCCAGGCGCCGGGTCAGCGTGTGACGCACCGGGCGGAAGCCGGTGAAATGGCGGCGGCTCCGCTCGTACAGGGAGCGCCGCAGCAGCCCGGTCAGCAGCTCGGCGCAGCGGGCCCGCACTGCGCTCGGCACCTCGTCGAGCAGTTCCAGGATGAACCCGACCGTCGCCCCCCGCTCGGCCAGGCAGGAGTGGGACGTGACGGCGTACAGCAGGTCGTCGTCCACGCTCTGCACCAGGGCGAGCGGCTCGTCCCCGGCGTGGCGGCGCCGCCGGTCCAGGTCGCGCAGCGCGTACATGGCCAGCCAGGCCACCAGGAACTCGCCGAACGTGGAATGCAGGAACGCGTGGCCGTTCCTGCGCACGAAGAAGAACCGCTCGGTGGCCCTGCGCGCCCAGTCGACGTGGCCGTGCTCGTCGGCACCGTCGTCTTCGCCGCCGTGGCACAGGGCGGGCAGGTCCCGGTCGAGGGACTCGTCGGTGATGACCTGGCGGCCGCGCGCCAGCATGGACAGTGCCACTGTGCCCAGCATGACGAGCTCCTGGTCGATCAGTACGCGCCGCGCCCCGCCGGTCTCCCGTTCGGTGAAGTCCCTCAGCAGGACCTCGTACAGGCGGGAGCGTTTGAGCGGCGCGGGCGTGCCGCGCTGCAACGCGTTGCCGCCGGCGTCGTAGAGCGCGAGCAGGAGCAGCAGGAGCGGCTGCCTGGCCATCTCACCGTGGGCGAGCGCCGCCTCGGCGGGCAGTGGCTTCAGGTCGCGCCTGGCCAGCAGGGCGCGGTTGGCCTGGTCCCAGATGGTCAGCCACTGACGCACCTGGTCGTCCTCGAACGGCTGCAGCTCCAGCGCCAGCAGGCCGTCGGGGAACCTGATCCGGTCGGCCACCACGGTGCGGCTGGTCACGATCGCCGCGACCGGCCGGCCGAGGCCTGCCTCCCGGTGCTGGAACGCCTGCACCTGCGCCAGGTAGTCGTAGCGGTCGACGCCGCCCTGCACCAGCTCGTCGAACCCGTCGAGCAGAATCACCGGCAGCGCCCCGTCGGCGGCCGACACCAGCTCGGCGTACTCGACCTGGTCCCCGAGGAGCGCGCCGACGGCCTGCTCGATCTGCTCGGTGACGCTCGCCCGCGCGGCCACGCTCTGCAGGTCCACCCTGATCGGCAGGAACTCCGAGCGGGCCAGCCGCGCCGCCAGCACCTCGGTCAGCTTCGTCTTGCCGGAGCCCGGCTCGCCGAGCACGAGCAGCGGCGCCTGGGTGGCGCGCAGCGAGGTGAGGTGCCCGACCAGGAACGCCTCGGTGTCGGGCAGCAGCCGCCGGCTCTCCCACCAGGTGCGTAACGCGGGGGTGGCCTCGCGGGTGAGCTCGGCGACCCGGCAGCGCGGGGTGAGGTAGCCCTCGCCGAGCAGCGGCAGATAGACGTCCTCCGGCAGCTTGCCGGCCAGCAGGAGCGGCTGGTCGAGGGCGTTCGCGGCCATCCTGGCCAGGTGGATCACGGGACGGTCGCCCACCCGCGGCGGGGCCAGCTCGGCCAGCAGCCACGCCACCCGCGACAGCGCCGTCGCCGGTTGCGGACGCTCGGTGACGAGGCTGCGCACCCCGAACTCGTGGCTGTCCAGCGCCAGTGACCGGTAGTCCTCGTCGTAGATGCGCAGCGCGTGCGCGGGCGGCCCCTCGGCGAGCATCCTGGGCAGCAGGAGCTGGTCGTCGACGGTCAGCTCGTCCCAGATGGACAGGCCGCCGACATACCCCGCCATGGCCTCGGACATGCGCAGGTAGGCACGTTCCACGGCCTGACGGGTCTCACCGTACGGAAGGTGCGGCTCGGGCGTGGGGAGCCGCTCGAGCAGCAGCTCCGCCATCAGCCTGGCGAAGCGCTCGGGGGTCGGCACGCCGTGCGAGATCGCCTCGGTCCGGTCGAGCTGCTCCAGCGTGAACGGCAGCTTGGCCTCGCCGAGCGCCTCGAAGTACGCCGAGACCACGATCACGGCGTGCGCGGCGGCCAGGCGCTGCGTGCGGGTGTGCCGGTCCACCCCGCCGCGCAGCTCGGCCATGCGGGCGGCGATGTCCTCGCCGTAGCGGACGATGGAGTGCCGCATGTCGGCCAGCCCCGTCACCAGCTGCTGACCGCCGGCCAGCGGCCAGCCGGTACGCTCGGCGGCCGCGGCGAAGCCGATCACCTTGGCGAGCCTGCTGTCCTTGCATCCGAGCGTCCTCAGGGCGTCTGCGTAGCTCGGAGTCTCGATCATGACCTTCTCCCGGGACTGGGATGTCCCATCATGCGCCGTATGCCACCGTCTCGCAGGCTTCCCGTCACTTTCCTCCTATGGCCTCGGCGATCTCGGGCAGCGTGGCGGGGTCCTCGATCGTGGACGGCATGGTGTACGGGTTGCCGTCGGCGATGTCCCGCATCGTGGCGCGCAGGATCTTGCCCGAGCGGGTCTTCGGCAGCCGGGCGACCACCACGGCGCGGCGGAAGGCGGCCACGGGGCCGATGCGCTCGCGCACCAGGGCGGTCAGCTCGCGTTCGAGCTCCTCCGGGTCGCGTTCCGCGCCTGCCTTCAGCACCACGAAGCCGACCGGGAGCTGGCCCTTCAGCTGGTCGGCCACGCCGATCACGGCGCACTCGGCGACGTCCGGGTGCGCGGCGATGACCTCTTCCATCGCGCCGGTCGAGAGCCGGTGCCCGGCCACGTTGATCACGTCGTCGATGCGGCCCATGACGTACAGGTAGCCGTCGGCATCCAGGTGGCCGCCGTCGCCCGTCAGGTAGTGGCCGGGATAGCGCTCCAGGTAGGAACGCCGGTAACGGCCGTCGTCGCGGTAGAGGGTGGGCAGCGCGCCGGGCGGCAGCGGCAGCTTGACGGTGACCGCGCCGTCGACGCCCGGCGGGAGGTCGTTGCCGTCGGCGTCGAGGATGTGCACGTCCCAGCCGGGCACGGGCCTGGTCGGGGAGCCGGGCTTGATCGGCAGGGGCTCGAGGCCGACGCAGTTGGCGGCGATCGGCCAGCCGGTCTCGGTCTGCCACCAGTGGTCGATGACGGGGATGCCGAGCAGGTCGGACGCCCAGTGGTAGGTGTCGGGGTCGAGGCGTTCGCCGGCCAGGAAGAGGTAGCGAAGTCCAGACAGATCCCACTTTTTCGCGAAATTTCCGGATGGGTCCTCTTTTTTGATGGCCCTGATCGCGGTCGGCGCGGTGAACAGCGTCCGGACGCCGTGTGTCGACACCACCCGCCAGAACGCTCCGGGGTCGGGGGTGCCGACGGGCTTGCCCTCGTACAGCACGGTCGTGCAGCCGGCCAGCAGCGGGGCGTACACGATGTAGGAGTGGCCGACCACCCAGCCCACGTCGGAGGCCGCCCAGTAGACCTCGCCGGGCGCGGCACCATAGACGTTGGACATGCTCCAGTGCAGCGCGACGGCGTGCCCGCCGTTGTCGCGCACGACGCCCTTCGGCGAGCCCGTGGTGCCGGAGGTGTAAAGGATGTAGAGCGGGTCGGTGGCGGCCACACTCACGCAGTCGGCCGGCTCGGCGCCGCGTACGGCCTCCGCCCAGTCCACGTCGCGCCCCTCGGCAAGCACGGCGACGCACTGCGGCCGCTGGAGTATCACGCACCGGTCGGGCCGGTGTGTGGCCTGCTCAAGCGCCGAGTCCAGCAGCGGTTTGTACTCCACCACCCGAGCCGGCTCGATCCCGCACGACGCCGACATCACGACCTTCGGCCGGGCGTGGTCGATCCGCACGGCCAGCTCCCTGGCCGCGAACCCGCCGAACACCACCGAGTGCACGGCGCCCAGCCGCGCGCACGCCAGCATGGCGACCACAGCCTCCGGCACCATCGGCATGTAGATCACGACAGTGTCGCCGGCGCGCACGCCGAGGTCCCTCAGCATGCCCGCGGTCCGCGCGACCTGGTCGAGCAGGTCTGTGTACGTGAAGGTGCGCACCACGCCCGTGACGGGGCTGTCGTAGATCAGCGCGGCCTGCTCACCGCGCCCGGCCGCCACGTGCCGGTCCACCGCGTTGTAGCAGGTGTTGAGCCGACCGTCGGGAAACCACCGGCCGTCGCCGAAGACGGTGGCGGGCGCCACGTCCCAGTCGATGCCGCGGGCCGCCGCGGCCCAGAACTCGTCGGGATGCTGAATGCTGTGCCGATAAGCTTCGTCATAACCGCCCACTTATCGATCAGACCAGCCACCCGCCCTATGGCGCAAGATGTTCGGGTGAGTGGTCAAAGGTTCCCCGGCCTGAAGGCTGAAGGCCGGGGCCTGCCCGCCATAGACGGTTCGCCGTTGTAGGCGGGTCGGCCCTGTTTGACCAGCCCGAGCCATCACCGACAAGGAGGTGCATCCTTGATGGCTACGTTTCACGCAGGACAGCAGACCCACCGTGCCGTGCTTCCTCAGCGGCACGCTCTGGAACCTGTCTCAGCAGACAACCCCGGGAGCAGGGACGAAACGGGAGACAGGCGCGCGGCAGGCCGCGCACCCGGTGTGGGACATGGGCGAGGGGAGACCCGCCGCACCGCACCACGCGGCGGGCGTCACCCCTCAGCGTCGCGCGACGCTGAGGGAGGCCGCGGCATTCCCGCCGCACACCAACCCCACGTTTTCGTGCTGGACAAGCACGGACGACCGTTGCAGCCGACCCGGCCGGGCATGGCGCGCAAGCTGCTGGCCTCGGGCCGGGCAGTGATCCACCGGCACACCCCGCTGGTGATCCGGCTCAAGGACCGCGAGGTGGACTCCTGCCGGGTGCCCGGTGTCGAGGCCAGCATCGACCCGGGCAGCAAGCACACCGGCCTGGCCGTCTTCCACAACGACGAGGGCACCCGGACCGGGTTGTTCGCGGTGCAGCTCGACCACCGGGGCGGACGCATCCGTGACCGGCTGGCGGCGCGGGCCGCCTTCCGGCGGCGCCGCCGCACTAAGAATCTGCGCTACCGTAAGCCGCGGTTTGACAACCGCGCCCGGCCGCAGGGGTGGCTGGCCCCGTCGCTGCGCCACCGGGTGGACACCACGATCTCGTGGGTCACGCGGCTGGCCCGGTGGGCGCCGGTCCGCGCCGTGCACATCGAGCGGGTGGCGTTCGATGTCCACGCCATGTCCGCTGGCCGCCCGTTGGAGGGAGTGGAGTACCAGCAGGGCACGCTGGCCGGGTACGAGGTGCGCGAGTACCTGCTGGAAAAGTGGGCCCGGGCCTGCGCGTACTGTGGCAAGACCGGCGTGCCGCTGAACATTGACCACATCCACCCTCGATCCCGGGGCGGCTCGGACCGGGTCAGCAACCTGGCCGTGGCCTGCGTCGGCTGTAACCAGCGCAAGAACGCGCGGCCGGTGACCGAGTTCCTGGCCGATCAGCCGGAGGTGGCGGCCCGCATCCAGGCGAACGCCAAGGTTCCGTTGCGGGACGCGGCGGCGGTCAACGCCACCCGATGGGCGCTGGGGCGGGCCCTGGCGGCGACCGGCCTGCCCGTGCACGCCGCCTCGGGCGGGCGGACGAAATGGAACCGGTCACGGACCGGCGCCCCCAAGTCCCATACCCTGGACGCGCTGCACGTCGGTGAGCTCGCCGACGTGCAAGGCTGGCCCGCCACGGTGCTGGTGGCGGGTGCGGCGGGGCGCGGCGGTTACGCCCGCACCCGCACCGACCGGTACGGGTTCCCCCGGCTGCGTCTGCCCCGGGTCAAGCAGGTCCACGGGTTCGCCACGGGCGACCTGGTCCGCGCGAGCGTGCCGTCCGGAAAGAATGCCGGAGTACACATCGGCCGGGTCTCGGTCCGTACCACCGGCAAGTTCAACATCACTACCGTGAGGGGTGTCGTGCAGGGTGTTCACCACCGGCATATCCGGCTGCTGCAACGCGGCGACGGCTACGCCTACCACTACCAGGCAGAAAGCGGAAACGATGCGCCAATGTGACCGTTTCGACGGCGTTTCGCCTGACGGCGGATCGCCTGTTCCTGTCCTGCTTGACAGGAGTCGTTCTCTCTCCGGCCTGAGGTGAAGGGCGGAGCGGAAATTGCTGATGACCTGATCCTTTCTGTCGTCATGGGGTCGCGGGCGTACGGGCTCGAAACGGACACCTCGGACACCGACCGGCGGGGCGTGTTCGTGGCGCCGACGGCCGCGTTCTGGCGGCTGGACAAGCCCGCCACGCACCGGGACGGGCCGCTGCCCGAGCAGTTCTCGTGGGAGGTCGAACGCTTCTGCGTACTCGCGCTCGACGCCAACCCCACCGTTCTGGAGTGCCTGTGGTCCCCCATCGTGGAGCTGATCACGCCGGCCGGGCGGCAGCTGCGCGACCTGCGCGGGGCGTTCGTGTCGGCGAAGGCGCAGCAGTCCTTCGCCGGATACGCCGACGCGCAGTTCCGCCGGCTCGACCCGGCCGCGCCGAAGTGGAAGCAGGCCATGCACATGGTGCGACTGCTGCTCAGCGGCCTGCACCTGATGCGTTACGGTGAACCGCTGGTCGATATGGGGCCGTACCGAGAGCAACTGCTGGCAATCAAACGGGGCGAGGTGCCGTGGGCGGAGGTGGACGGCTGGCGTGCGGCCCTGTCCGCCGAGCTGGCCGCCACGCCCAGCGTGCTGCCCGCTGCGCCGGACCGGGAGCGGGTCGAGGAGTTCCTGTTCGGTGTGCGTAAGGAGAATCTGTGAGCGTGTTACCCGGCTGGCTGTCCGAGATCCCGGGCGAGCAGCCGTACCCGCTGGTGTTCGCGACGGTGAGCGGGGCCCACCTGTACGGGTTCCCGTCGGTGGACTCCGACGTGGACCTGCGGGGCGTGCACGTGCTGCCGGTCGAGGAGGTGGCGGGGCTGCGGCACGGGCCGGAGACGCTGGAGCGGACGTGGACGCGTGACGGCGTGGAGATGGACCTGGTCACGCACGACCTCGCGAAGTTCTGCCGCCTGCTGCTCGGGCGCAACGGCTATGTGCTGGAGCAGCTGCTGTCGCCGCTGGTGGTGGCGTCGTCGCCGGTCCACGAGGAGCTGGTGGCCCTGGCGCCGGGTTGCGTGACGCGGCACCACGCCCACCACTACCTGGGGTTCGCGCGGACGCAGTGGGGGCTCTTCACGAAGACCATGGAGCTGAAGCCGCTGCTCTACACCTTCCGCGTGCTGGCCACGGGGACGCACCTCATGCGTGCCGGGGAGCTGGAGGCCGACCTGACGCGGCTGTACACGTATGGGCCCGCGTACCTGCCCGAGCTGGTCGCCTTGAAGCGGGAGGCCGAGCACGGGCGGTCGCCGTCCGTGCTGGGGGTGGAGGCGGACGTGGAGCGGATGACGGCCGCGCTGGAGGAGGCGCGGGACGCCTCGTCTCTGCCGGAGCGGGCGACGGCGGAGGAGGCGCTGCACGGTCTCGTGGTACGGGCGCGGCTGGCGGCGCCGTGATGCTGGTGGGCGGGCAGGACGCCGCGTCGATGGGGGTCGGCGTGGCTAGTCCTGACCGTGGCACTCCGGATCCGATTCCCTCCGGCCCTATATTTGCGTCCATGTCTGGCTCGCCCATACAGCCATCCCCCTTCCTCCTGTTCGCCGCGCCCCTGACGGAATCCAGCGAGTACGCCGGAACGGGTCGCTGCTCGTTGTGCTCCCTGGAGGCCGATCCCACGTTCGATCTCGGTATCGGCGCCGATGTCATCCACGAATGCGCGCACTGCGCTCGGTCGTTCGCGGTGCCGGCCGACGAGCATGAGACGGCCACAGTGGATTGTCCGCACTGCCGAGCCGCGATGCCGGTGGCCAGGCTGGAAGACCCGGCGGTCTGCGTCTCCTGCTTGCGCCAGGGCAAGGCGGCCCTGACCAAGGACACCGAGTACGGAATGGTGCGCTGGGAGGATGCGATGCGCGGTCGCACCCACGGCGTCCCCGTTCTTCACCATGCCCCTGGGTTCGAGCTGGACATGCCCGACGGCGACGACTGGGTGGGAGTCTTCATCTCTTCGGAGATCCTTCTCGAACTCGTGCGCACGCCGACGTACTCGACCTGGCAAGGAGAAGTGTGGCTGTTCTGCTGTGGCCAGGCCATGACGTACCTCGGGGAGTGGGGCAAGGAGGATTTCTCCGCCTATGCACCAGAGGATCCGGAGGGAGCCTTCCTGATGGCCATGCGCGACAGCGACTCGGCTGGCGTATGGGAGCATCTGCCTGACCGCTTCCCCGCACATACGGAAACCGGGTCCCACGTTTTCCGCTGCCGCACTTGTGATGGCCGCCGGGGCCACATCGAGCGTGCATGATGCCCCTCCGGTCATTACGGTGTTCGATGGCCGGAAGCAAGGGGCGCCGTAGGCACCGACCTCTCGACAGAACGGCTCAGGAACCGGCGAGCGCGGCCAGCTTGAGCGCTGCCTGGAAGGTCGAGTACGCAAGCCCGAAAACCGGGGAATACATAGGCACGGCGCGGTGGGTTCAGGCCGGCAATAAAACCGGCAGGTGCCCGGTCGGCGGTGATTCAGGCGCGCCGGTAGACACTTTCCGCCAGAGCGGGATACGTGGCGGCCAAGGGCATCTTCAGCGGCGGAGTCGACTGCTGTTGGCGTCGCGATAGATGGGCCGGTTGATGAGCGGCATGAGGGGCGGATCAATCCAGATGCAACCCGCGAGGTCAGCCCCATAGCCTCGGTCTCATGAACGACCATGCGTTCGTCCCCGACGACTTCGCTGTTCCCTCCTACCTGGCCACCCCACAGTTCCGTCTGGAACCCCTGGGACCCCAGCACAACGCCGCCGACCACGCTGCCTGGACCAGCAGCATCGAGCACATCCGCGCGACCCCGGGTTTCCCGGATGGAGCATGGCCCCCCGTAGGCGGCATGACTTTGGAGGCGAACCTCGCCGACCTGCAGCGCCACGCGAACGACTTCGCTCAGCGCCGCGGATTCACCTACACCGTCCTCGATGCGGCCGGCGACGAGGTGATCGGATGCGTCTACATCTATCCCTCTCCCAGCGACGACCACGACGCTGACGTATCCTCCTGGGTCCGGGCCAACCGTGCCGAACTGGACGTGCCCTTGTATGAAGCCGTGACAGCCTGGCTGTCCACGCATTGGCCCTTCGGGACGCTCAACTATCAACCGCGCTGAGACCACATCCCGCAGAGAACCACGCCGTCCGCCCCTACTACGTGGGTCGATTCCCCGGGCCAGTCACACTCTCGGAGGTGACCGGCCCATCACTCTAGATGCCGCGGGTCTGGTACGTGCAGCCCGGGTCGGAGGAGGCGCTCGTGTCGAACCGGACACCGAACCTCACGAAGACCTGGTGCGCCTTCGGCCTGATCACCGAGATGTTCCGCGAGCCCGTCTTGCCGCCCTCGTAGTTGAAAACTTTGAACACGAAGTCCGGCTGGGCGTCCTGCATGAAGGAGAAGCGGACGGTGTTCTTGCTACCGACATTGCCGGAGATCCGCCAGGACAGCTGGTTGAACACGTGCTTTGTCCCGGACGTCAGGTAGCGGGCCCTGATCTCGATGCCGAAGTTGCCCTTCGCGCAGCGTGCGATGAGGTATTGGTCGGCGGATGCCATGGCAGGCGCCGCCGTGATCGACGTGGCCAGGCCCATGGCGGCGACGACAGCCACGTTACGCAGGATCTTCATGGTGTCCCTCTCGTAAGTCTTGATCACAACTTACGAAGTGGCGGTATGCCGAAGGTATGTCGGACCCGTGTGCCATGCTGTGCCCGTGATGATCGTCTTCGATGCCGAGCTGTGGATCTGGGATGCTCGGCGGGCAGATAGCTGGACCTTCGTCAGCTTGCCCGTCGAGGAGTCCGAGGCGATTCAGGACATGACCGGCGGGTCGCGGCGTGGGTTCGGTTCGCTGCGGGTGCGGGTCACGATCGGCGGGAGCAGCTGGAAGACCTCCATCTTCCCGGACAAGGGGCGCGGCTGCTACGCGCTGCCGATCAAGCGAACCGTGCGCGAGACCGAAGGGCTCGACGTGGGGGACCTGGCGAGCGTGACCGTCGAGCTCCTCGACGTCTGATCACCCTGCCGGCCGGCGACCAGGAGTATCCAGAACTCCTGGGCGTCCGGCCGACAGTCGACCGCAGGCCTGGCAGGGGCCGAGAAGGCGCTCATCCCGTCACCGTCCCAGCGCCCGCGCGGCGCGAAGAAGCGTGCGTGTGCACCCACCAGGCGAGTGGAAGTGCGATCAGCACCACCGCCTGGATCGCGAGCAACGCCGG
>NZ_JBQQBQ010000060.1:0-56407 GCF_052245915.1 Nonomuraea sp. 10N515B | reverse complement strand
AAGGGCTACTCCACCGCTACATGCGGCACATGAACGGGCACATCGTGTCACCGTTTCGTCGCCAGCCGGAGCCCCCACCTCAGCCACAACCCCGATGCCTCGTCGGGCTGGGGCGAAGCCCCGTTAGCGAATGTCGGGGAGGTCTCTTAGCTGTTTGCGTGAGGTGAGGCCGAGCTTGCGGAAAATGTTGCGCAGATGCGCGTCGACCGTGCGCGGACTGAGGAACAGCTTGGCCGCCACCTCCTTGGAGGCGGCACCGTCGGCGACCAGCCGGGCGATGTGCAGTTCCTGCAGCGTGAGCTGATCCGACGCTTGCGACGAACGGCTCCTGGCGTGCTCGCCGGTGGCCCGCAGCTCGCCGGCCGCGCGGTCCGCGAAAGCCTGCGCGCCGAGGTCGGACAGCAGTTCGTGCGCCGTACGCAGCCGCTCGCGGGCCTCGCGCCGCCGTCCCTGGCGCCGCAGCGACTCCCCGTACAGCAGGTGGGCGCGGGCGCGGTAGATCGCCATCCGGCTGCCGTCGAGGCGTTCGACGGCTTCGCGGTAGGCGTCCTCGTCCTCGGTCACCAGGGCGCGGGAGTAAGCCTCGACACCCAGTCCCCACGCGTGCCCACCTGCATGTGTGCGTTCGGACAGCGTCCGCAGCGCCGAGGTGGCCAGCTCGGTCTCGCCGCAGCGGACGGCCGCCTCGACCAGTTCGGGCAGTGCCAGCCCGGACAGGCCGATGTCGCCGTGTGCGACGGCGTGCTGGGCGGCCTCCAGCGCTGCCTGGTAGTCGGCCAGACTGTTGTTGAGCACGGCCGTCGCCCATTGGACGCTGAGGCTCATCCGCTGGCTCGCCGCGAGCACGCTTTCGAACAGCTCGACGGCCTCCTCGCGACGCCCGCGCACGGCGGCCAGGTGGATGCGCGGGTAGACCAGCGGCGCAGCGCCGGTGGCCTCGGCGATGGCCTCCTCCTCGGAGATCATCTCCGTCGCGGCGCCGAAGTCGCCTGCGTGGACGGAGGCCGTAGCCAGCATGGCCAGGCCGACCGGCAGCATGTGGAACGAGCCGGACTCGCGGCCCGCCGCGACGATGCGGGCGGCGATGCCGTGCAGGGCGTCGTGGTCCCAGAGCTCCACGGCCAGCATGAAGCCCATGGACGGCCAACGGGCCCACACCTCGTCGCCGACATTCCCCACGATCGGCCGCAGGACGGGGGACGCCAGCAGGTGCCCGTCGGTGACCAGCCTGAGCAGGCCGTCCAGGACCGCGTCGGCGCTGGAGGCCGGCTGCGGAGCGGGCGGGGCCTGGCGAGCGGCCTCCACCACCGGCCCCAGGCCACCGATCAGCATGCCCGTCTCCATCGCGTCCAGGTAGCAGGCCCGTGACCAGGCGGGATCGGTACCGGCCAATCGGGCGGCCGCGCTCAGCAGATAGGTCGTGGGCCCCTCACCGCCCCGGCGGCGCGCGAACGAGAGCTTCCCGCGCAGCAGATCGATCCTGGCCCGCTGTCGCTGGTCGAGCGAGGCGGTCTCGGCGGTGGTGAGGAGTTCGGCCGCCACGTCGAACGCGCCGACTGAGAGTTTGGCCTGGACCGCGGCGAGCACACGTTCGGTCCGGAGGCCGGGGGAGAGGGTGAGCGCCGCGGACCGTTCGAGGAAGGCCGCGGCCGCGGCCACGCCGCCCCTGGCCTGGGCGCGGGCGGCGGACTGTTCCAGCTCGGCCGCGACCTTCTCGTCGGGCCCCGTGCTGGCCTCCGCGTGATGCCAGGCCAACCGGTCGGGGTCCGCGACGGGGTCGGTCACCGCGGCCAGCGCCTCGTGTGCCCGCTGCCGATCGGCCGAGGAGGCGGCGCGGTAGGCCGCCGACCGGGCGAGAGGGTGGCTGAAGCGGATCCTGGTGCCGAACTCGACCAGCGCGGAGGCCTCGGTGGTCGCCGATGGCTCGATGCCCATCAGTTCGGCCGCCCGCCACAACAGCCCGGGGTCGCCGACCGGGTCGGCCGCCGCGATGGTGAGCAGCAGCCGGGCCTGCGGCGACAGCAGCTCCAGCCGGGTGCGGAAGCTCTGCTCGATCACGCTCGGCGCGGAGGGGGGCAGGGCGAAGCCGCCGGCCATTCCGGCCAGACCCGCACTCCTGGGCAACTCCAGCAGCGCCAGCGGGTTGCCGCGGGCCTCGGCCAGGATGCGGTCGCGTACGCGCTCGTCCAGCGGGGCGCGGATCGCGGCGGCCAGCAGCGCGCGGGCGTCGGTCTCCCCGAGGCCCTTGACCGCCAGGCTCGGCAGCTCGTCGAACTCGGGAACCCGGTGCGGCTCGCGTACGGAGAGCACCAGGGCAACCCGTTCCGCGGCGACCCTGCGGGCCAGGAAGGCCAGCGCCCTCGCCGAGGCATGGTCGAGCCACTGCGCGTCGTCGACCAGGCACAACAGCGGGCGCTCCGCCTCGACCAGCAGGCCCAGGGTCGCGACGCCGACCAGGAAAGGATCAGGCGTGCCCGTGTCCAGGCCGAAGGCGATCTCCAGCGCCTTGCGGTGCGGGGCGGGCAGCGCCGTCACGTTGCCCAGGACCGGCGCGCAGAGCTGGTGCAGGACGGCGAACGGCAGCTCCATCTCGAACTCCGCACCGGAGGCCCGCATGACCAGGAAGTCGCCCGCCGTCTCCTCCGCATGCCTCAGCAGCGCGGTCTTGCCGATGCCCGGCTCACCGCGCAGGATCAGGGCTCCGCCCTGATCCTGCCGGGCCGCGTCGATCAGAGCGCCCACGCGTCCGATCTCTGCTTGTCGTCCCACCAACGAGATGTCCATAGATGCGACAACCATTTCATTATGGTGCAGGTCACACGTAGTCAGGGTGACGGCTGCGGATAGGTAAGAACTACCGACGCGAGCGTCCGCGGGCCGCTGCGAGTGTGATGGCCATGAGCAGCGCGTCCGTCTCCCCGACCACCACCACGACCTGGATGCCCCTGGCGGTTCTGGCCACGGCCCAGTTCCTGGTGGTCCTGAGCACCTCGATCGTGAATGTCGCACTGCCGGAGATCCGCACCGGACTCGGGCTCGGCCCCGCCGGTCTGTCGTGGGTGGTCAACGCCTACGTGCTGGTCTTCGGCGCCCTGCTGCTGCTCGGCGGGCGCTCGGGCGACGTGTACGGCCTGCGCCGCGTCTTCCTGATCGGCACCGCTCTGTTCGCCGCCTCCTCGCTCGGCGCGGCGCTGGCGAACGACATGGTCACGCTCATCGTGGCCAGAGCCGTCCAGGGCGTCGGTGCGGCGCTGGTGGCGCCCACCGCGCTGGCCATGGTGCTGACCCTGTTCCCCGACGGGCCACGACGCGGCACCGCGCTCGGCGTGTGGGGCGCGGTCTCGGGTGTGGGAGGAGCGGCGGGTGTGCTGCTCGGCGGCGTGCTCAGCGACGTCTACGGCTGGCGCTCGGTGTTCTTGGTCATGGTTCCCTGCGCCGTGGCGGTACTGGTGGCCACCTGGCGGCTGGTGCCCGCCGACCGGCCGCGCGGCGGCCGGCTCGACCTCCCGGGCGCACTCGCCGTCACGCTGGGCCTGACCGCCCTCACGTACGGGGTGTCCAGCAACAGCTGGCCCGCCATGGCTGCGGGGGGGTTGCTTCTCACCCTCTTCCTCCACTTGCAACGCCGATCGGCCCACCCCCTGGTCCCCGCACGGATCTTCACGGTCGGCTCGGTCACCGCGGCCAACGTGCTGATGGCGTTGCTCGGCGCGGTCTGGCTCAGCCTGTTCTTCTTCCTGCCGCTCTACCAGCAGCGCGTCCTCGGCTACACGCCGATGGAGGCGGGAATGACCCAGCTTCCGCTCGCGCTCACGATCACCCTGGCCTCCTGGGCGACTCCCCGGCTGACCCGGCGGCTGTCCGGCCGGGCCGTGCTGACCAACGGGTTGCTGCTGCTCACCGCCGGCCTCGCCTGGCTGGCGCGAGCTCCTTCCGACGGAACCTTCCTGAACGACCTGCTCGGCCCCTCGGTACTGATCGGCGCCGGGCTAGGGGCGGCGTTCGTCCAGCTCACCGCCCTGTCGGCGGCGGGGGTGCCGGCCGCCGACAGCGGTCTCGCCGGTGGGCTGATCAACGCCACCCGGCAGATCGGCGGCGCGATCGGCCTCGCCACCCTGACCATCCTCTCGCTCACCGGCGGTTACCGCGGAACGTTCGTGGCCGCCGCCCTCATCACCTTGTTGACCGCCTTGATCGCCCTGGTCACCATCAGAAAGGACGCACTCCGATGACCGAACTGTCCAAGCCGTACGTCACCGGCCACTTCACCCCGGTCGCCGATGAGCTCACCGCTCGCGAGCTGACCGTTCACGGCACGCTCCCGCCGGAGCTGAACGGCCGCTACTTCCGCAACGGCCACAACCCCAAGCCGGGCGTCACGCCCAGCCACTGGTTCAGGGGGGAGGGCATGATCCACGGTGTGCGGCTGTCCGGCGGCCGCGCCGAGTGGTACCGCAACCGCTGGGTACGCACCCCCTTCCTGGACGGCGTGCCGTTCACCGGTACCGAACTGGAGGTCAGCGCAGCCGCCACCAATATCATCTTCCACGGCGGCCGCTATCTCGCCCTCCAGGAGGCGAACCTGCCCTGGGAGGTCACCGCCGAGCTCGACACCGTCGGCGTGTACGACTTCGGCGGCAAGCTCACCAGCGCGATGACCGCCCACCCGAAGGAGGACCCGGTCACCGGCGAGCTGCACTTCTACAGCTACAGCCCGTTCCCGCCTTACCTGACCTACTACGTCGCCGCTGCCTCCGGGGAGATCATCCGCTCGGAGGTCGTCGACGGGTCGGGCCCGTCGCTCATGCATGACTTCGCCATCACGCGGGAGCACGTCGTCTTCCTCAATTCCCCCGTGGTCTTCGACCACTCCGAGCACTCCGGCATCCCGTACCGGTGGCACGATGACGTGCCGTTCCGGATCGGTGTCATGCCGCGTACCGGGCCGTCCCGGGTGACGTGGTTCGAGGTCGAGCAGGGGGCACTGCTGCACGTCACCAACTCCTACGTGGACCAGCACGGACGCGTCGTCGTCGAAGGGCCGCGCTACGACCGGGCGTCCTGGGAGAACTCCTGGAAGTGGTGGGTCGGCGCCCCTGGCTACGGCACCAGCCCCGACGCGGGATCGACCCTCCACCGCTGGATCCTGGACCCTGCCACAGGCAAGGCCACCGACGAGCCCCTGGACAACCTGGCCACCGAGTTCCCCTCGATCAACGACGCGCTCACCGGCGCGGCCAACCGCTACAGCTACGCCATCGCCTTCCCCGGCGCGGGCCTGTCCGGCTACCACACCATCAAGTTCGACACCGTCACCGGCCGCCGACAGCTGCTGTCCCACGGCGAGCACCGCATGCCGGGCGAGGCCGTGTTCGTCCCCGCCGAAGGCGGCACCAACGAGGACGACGGCTACCTGCTCGCCATCGTCAGCGACCTCAAGGCGAACGCGTCCCAACTGCTTGTACTCGACGCCACGAACATCGAGAACGACCCCATCGCCACCGTAGAACTTCCCCGCAGGGTGCCCGCCGGCATCCACGGCCACTGGATCGAGGACAACAAGTGATCACCGGAATCGACACCTCCGCCGCCGTCGTCGCCCGCCACTCCATCACCATCGACGCGCCCCTGCAGCGGGTCTGGGACCTGCACATCGACGTGTCCGGCTGGACCTCCTGGCAGACCGACATCACCGCCGCCTCAGCCGAGGGTCCGCTGGTCCCCGGCTCGGTCTTCCACTGGACCACGTTCGGGATGGAGATCGGCTCCACCGTGTACGCGGTCGAGGAGCCGTACCGCATCCTTTGGGGCGGTCCGGCGCACGGCATCGACGGCATCCACCAGTGGACGTTCACCGAGAAGGAGGGCACGGTGCACGTGCACACCGAGGAGTCCTGGGACGGCGAGCCCATCCGCGCCGACGTCCAGGGCATGGGCGCCGCACTCGACGCCTCGCTGACGGCCTGGCTCGAGCGCCTTAAGAAGGCGGCCGAGAGCGCCTGAAACAGCGGTTCCGAACGCCGCGCCGTTGACGAACGGCGCGGCGTCCTGCTGCCCGCCTGATTCCCCATGCCTTCGACTTCGTGCGGACACGCAGACTCCGCCCTGCCTACCAGGGGCTTGTCGCGATCATCGCGGAGCCTGAGGCCCCCGCCGGAGGCACGAAAGCCCGGCTCTTGGCCTCCAAGCCCAGCAACGCGCCCACCCGGTTAGGTGCGGCTTGAGCTCCCACCTCGATGACCTCGCCGCAAAGTCGGCCTCCGGCCTGGTGAGATAGGCCTGTCCGGGTCGGTTCCGCACCGCCGCTACAGCCCGTCTTGCTCCATCCATGGCCTCGCGGTGCGCTGCTCGGTCATTCGATCCATGCGTGTCTGCTGGGTAGCCTCCCGCAGTCGGCTTCGTCGATCATGCTTCAGCGCAAGACGGATTGCGCTGTAGATGAGCAGGAACAACATCAGTGCGGAGAGCGCCCACGCCAGCACAATGGATAACCCGACTTCCATGACATCAAGCCTGCCGGATCTTGTGACCTGCCGTCCATGCTTCCGGCGGGGCCTCCAGCTCCGGGATGGTCGTTCAGCTACGTCGGGCTCGTAGGTGGCTGAGCTGAGGCGGGTGAGGTGCGCGTCTTAACGCGTGAACTCACTCCGCAGGTACCTGTGGAAGAACGAGAACGGACTGTATCGTGATCGATGTTCTTGGCGCAGGAAGAGGTGCGGATTCATCGTCGTTGACGGTGCCCGTCGCCACACAGGGTTCGGCACTGCAGGCCGATGGGGAGCCCGTAGACCTGACCGCCCACAAGCCGGTACGTGCTAATGCGAAGCGCATGCGCGTTTCAACAGCTCGGCGGTCGCCTCCCACAGGCGCTGCTCCCGGTCGCGGTCGTGGGCGACCGGCTGCACCTCGGTCAGCTTGGTCTTCACCACGAACGCGCCGTCGCGCAAGTGTGCCCACTTGTCGTCGAGGGCCATCGCGGCCAGCAGCGGCCCCGAGCGTTGCGGCGTCGACACGCCGGGGACCCGGCCCAAGGCGCGGCTCATCGCCTGGACCGCTTTGGGGGCGCCACGGCCCAGGGCGGTGCCGGGCATCCAGCCCGGTTCGAACACCGACACGTTGATCCCGGCGCCGACGTGGCGCTGCAGCTCATGGGCGTAGTACAGGATCGCCAGCTTGGCGTTGGAGTAGGCGACGCCGGAGGCGGTCATGCCCGGGGCCTGCTCACCGATAGCCGGGCGGGCGAGCTCGACGGGGTCGGCCCACTTGGCCTCGGCCACGCCCAGCAGCTTGCGCCAGAAGTTGGCGTGATACGTGTTCGAGCCGAGCAGCACGACCCGCGCCGGGGCGGTGAATGAGCCAAGCAGGTCACCGATGAGCTGGGCATGAGCGAGGTAGTTGACAGCGAAAGTCATCTCGTAGCCGTCGGGCGAGGCCCGCCGGGTGTCGGTCGACATGGCGCCGGCGTTGGCGACCAGCGCACGCAGCGGCCGAACGGCGCCGGTCGCGAGCAGGTTGCGCACGGTGGCCGCGGCGGCACGTACGTCGGCCAGGTGCGACAGGTCGCAGCCGATCTCGTGGACGCGGGCGCCGCGCGCGCGGGCCTCGTCGGCGACCGCGGTCAGGTCCCGCCCGGCGCGGCCGACCAGCAGCAGGTCGGGTCGCTGCCCCTGCTGGCGGTCGGCCATGGCCAGCACGGCGTGGCGGCCCAGGTTGCGGGTCGGGCCGGTGATCAGAACAGTTCCGGGTTCGGTCATGGCCCCAGCCTGCGGGTTCGGCCGGGCCGCAGGCAGTCGTTCGGTTTTCGTAGGACTGCCAGGGCCAGGACAACCCGGTGCGGGCTCGCGCAGACTGGAGCGCATGGAAGCGTGGGAGTTCGGCCGGACGGTACGCCGCTGGCGCGACCGGGTGGCACCTGAGGCCGTTGGCGTGCCGGTGGGCCGCCGACGCCGGGCCAGCGGGTTGCGCCGTGAGGAGCTGGCCGCGCTCGCCGGAATCTCGGCCGACTACCTGACCCGTCTCGAGCAGGGGCGCGCGACCGCGCCGTCGGCGCAGGTGGTGGAGTCGCTGGCTCGGGCGCTGCGCCTGTTCGACACCGAACGCGACCTGCTCTACCGGCTGGCCGGGCACGCCGCACCCGGCCCGGACGTCGTGCCGTCGCGGATCCCCCCGAGCGTGCAACGGCTGCTCGACCGGCTGTCGCACACCCCGGTTGTCGTGTACGACGCCAGCTGGACGCTCGTGCTGGCCAACGCGCCCTACGACGCGCTCATGGGTGAGACGACCACGTGGCGCGGCCTGGAACGCAACGCCGTCTGGCGCAACGTCGCCCGCCTGCCCTCGCGGGTCGTGCACACCCGGCAGGAGCAGGCCGAGCACGAGGCCCGGCTCGTGGCCGACCTGCGCCTGACGGCCTCGCGCTACCCCGCCGACCGCGCCCTGCGACGCTTGATCGCCGACCTGGCCTCCGGCAGCCCGCGCTTCGCCGAACTCTGGGACGCCGAGACGCCACCGCCCCTGAGCGACCCGTCCAGACGCAAGACCATCAAGCACCCGGAGGTCGGCCCGATCACCCTCGACTGCGACACGTTGTTCGTCGCCCTGGACGACCTGCGCATCACCGTCTACACCGCCGCGCCCGGCACCGAGGATGCCGACCGCCTGGCCCTCGCCGTCGTCCTGGGCACTCAGTCGCTATCGCAGGTAGGCTCGACGCAGATACGTTCGGACGACTGATGCCGACGTGCACGCTGGTAGACGGTGGTCTCGTCCGCGGAGGCGGCTTGGCCAGGCTTGGGCGGAGGGACCACGATCCGCTTCGGGTCAGAGCTTGGCCAGGCCCTGGTAGCCGACGTCCAGGGACAGCGCGACGTGGGGGAACTGGCCGAGCAGGTCCTCGATGCCTTCAGTCTTGAGCGCGGTCTGGTCGTGCATCCTGCCTGGCCAGGGCCCCGTGGGTGAGGTCCAGCCGCAGGTGCGCGAGGGTGGCCAAGGCCGGCCAACTCCTCACGTTACGGCCCCGACGCCTCGCTGATCGCACGCAACCGACGACGAGCTGGACACCGCCACTGTGATAGTCCTGGGGATCAGGTCGAGTCGGGTAGCCCCTCAGCCCTCGGGGTCGCGCAGGCCGACGCAGTCAAAAGCCCAAAAGGCCTCTGAGTAGACGAAGGTGCCCGTCATCCACGGCTCGTGAGCGGACAACCGGGCGACCTGGAACGCGGCTTCAGGGATACGCAGCGACGGCGAACGGAAGCCCACCGCGCTGGCACCCTCGAAGCCGCGCGTGCCGTAGTAACGTGGCGAACCTTCCAGGAATACCAACGGCACACCCTGGCTGTCGGCCGCCTCGAGGGCGTACGCGATGAGCTGAGTGCCGATCCCCTGACGCTGGAACTCCGGGACCACGCCCAGCGGTGACAGGGACAGGACGTCCACGATCCGGCGCGGGGCGTCCACCCGCGTCGCGCTCAGCAGGACATGCCCCACAACCCGGTCATCAACGGTGGCGACGAAGGACATCGGCGCCCACGCAGCCTCCGCAACGCGAAGTGCCTCCACGAGCCCGGGAACCCGCTCGCTGTCACCGAAGGCGCGCGAATGAACCTCGCGCACATCTCGGTGATCGCCGGCGGTCTCTTGCCGAATCACCAGCCCTGCGCCATCGGGAGCGATCCGGGAGCCGTCAGGCGCATCGTGTGACGTCATGCCGCGAGGGTAGATCGCGGGGCGGCTCGTACGCGAGGCAATTACGCACCAGGTCGACACAGGCGCACAGGGCCATGAGTCGCTGGCCACAGCCCCGCCTGCCACACCAGCGGCAAGAGGCCCGTCACCAGCGGAAACGCGGTGATGGGCCTCTCGCTTTGTGTCCGGCCGGTCAACGGTTGACCGATCCCTCTGCTGGCGCAGACGTGATCGCCGCGCGTTCGTATCGTGCCGCGATGGTGTGGAGGTGTTCGGCGAATCCGGCGGGCGACTCGATGGTGAAGTCCACGTCGAGCATGGTCAGCAGGGAGACGAGCATCCGCGGGGTCTCCGCGCCGAGGTACAGGAGACAGCTGTGCTCGTCCACGGCTTCCAGCCGCCCGTTCAAGGGCCACATCCGCTGTCGTGCCGACTCTGCGGAGGTGTGGAGGCGGATCGTGGCCTGCACCGGCCAGACGTCGGACACTCCCCGTGCGACGAACTGCGCGGCGTCACCGCCGGGCAGTTCGCGCGGGGTGAACCGCGGGCCGACGGGAGTGCGGGGGGATATCCGGTCGACTCGGAAGCTGCGCCAGTCGGCCCTGTCGAGATCCCAGGCGACCAGATACCAGCGCCGCCCCCAGGACACCACGCGGACCCGCCCGCAGACCCTCGCCTACGGCCTGACCGACTCCCCGGTCGGCCAACTCGCCTGGATGATGGAGAAGTTCAAGGAGTGGTCGAACCCCTCGGCCGAGCTCCCCGAGGACGCGGTCGACCGGGACACATTGCTCACCAACGTGATGCTGTACTGGCTGACCGCGACCGCCGGTTCGGCGGCGCGGATGTATTACGAGAGCAGCCACATCCGCGACTGGTTCCCAACGACCAACTCCGGGGTGCCGACAGCCGTGGCCAACTTCGCCGGGGACACGGCGATCCGTCGCTGGGCCGAGGAAAACAACACCATCGTCCGCTGGACGGAATTCGACCGCGGCGGCCATTTCGCGGCCCTGGAAGCCCTGGACCTGCTGACCGGCGACATCAGGCAGTTCTTCAGCTCGCTACGGTGAACCCACCACGGTGAGTCGACGGCGGTGACGGCATCAGCGACGAGCTCGAACCCCTCCTCCCGGAAAGCCGGTGCGTCGCGGAGAAGATCGCCCACCGAGCGATCAGCGCACCTCTGGCGAACTCAGGGGGAGCCGTCCCGCCAGCCGTGTTCCAGAAGGTTGAAGATCTCGTCCAGAGCGCGCCGGGGGTTCTCGCGTCCGTGGACCAGGCTGGGGCTTTCCATGACGAAGCGGGCCAGTGCGGCGACGCGGACGTCGTCTTCGGGGGCGCCGGTGGCTTCAGTGATGGCGGCTGCCAGAGCGGTCTCGTGCCGCAGCCACATCCGGCGCAGCGCTTGAAGAGCGTGGTCACGGCCACATCCGCCGCTTCGGCCCCATCCCTGACGCCCACGTTGTCATAGCCGCGCTCGGTGAACAGCCGCATCGCGGCGTCCGCCAGCGCCTTCCGGGTCTGAGCCTTTTGCGTTCACGGCGCGTATGCGGCGCCGCTCGGAGCGGCGCGTCGCGAGGGTCGATGCTCGGCAGCGGCTGACTACGAGTCGTGGACCGCCGCGACCGTCTGTTGCTTCTCGAGATTTTCTGCGGTCTGGCGCAGGAGCTCGATCAGCTGCGTGGGCGCTTCGGCGGAGAGGCCGTCGAATGCTGCCGCATTGATGCTCTGCGCGAGCGCTTCCACTTGCGGTAGGAGTGCTTCGGCCTGAGGGGTGAGGCGAATGATGGCGCGGCGGTGGTCGGTCTCGTCCTGTACGCGGACGATCAGTCCGTCGCGCTCCATTCGGCGGAGCGTGAGTGCCATCGTGGGCTGCTGGATCGCCGATGCTTTCGCGAGCTCGCCCTGGGTGGTGCCCCCGAGCGCGGACAGGGTGAAGAGAGGGGGAAGGTACGCCGGAGTGATGCCGAGGGGGCGGAGAGCCTCGGCCATACGGCGCTCGAACACGCGCGCACACCAGTTGATCACGAATCCAGCAGAGTCGAAACGGTTGAAGTCCATGGCCTCTTCTCGACTAGGGGTGCTTCACCGGCGCGTTCATCTCACCCGCCCGCCACTCGTACAGTTCACGGTATACCTGACGCTGCGCACCTGATTCCTGACCGAGTCGGCGTTGGACCATCGCGGTAAGCCCTGCCGGGCCGCAGAGGTACCACGCCGTGCCCCTGGGTTTGCTCTTGATGAGGCGGTCGACGGCGTCGCCGTCGAGTCTTCCGCTCACTGCGCTGAACGCCGGTGTGAGCGTCAGCCATGGCATGTTACGGGCGAACGTGGACAGTTCCTCCCAGCAAGGAACGTCGGAGGCATCCCGTGCCGCTATGACCAACTCGACCTGCCGCCGCGATGGCTCAGCGACGTCCGGCGCACGCTCGGCGGTCCGCAGGACTGAGAGGAACGGCGTGATGCCGGCTCCTCCCGCCACCCAAACCTGGTGCTGAGGGGCGCCTGCGCCCACCGGCGGCGTGAACGATCCGAACGGGCCGTCCGCGCGCACCCAATCGCCGACCGCAAAGCCTGTCTGGGCGCGGCCCGTCCAATCCCCGGATGAGCGAATCAGGACGCTCACGCGCTCTTCGCCTCCTGCGCTCGTCAGGGTGAACGGATGCGTCTCTCGGGCCCCATCGGCGGTTGCCGTCAGGAACACGAATTGGCCGGGTCGGTGCGGAGGGATCCTGCGCGATCCTTCCGGCCGCATGACGACCTCGACTCCGCGCTCGCGCTGCAGCGTTTCGACGACCACATAGGGCACCCCTCCGCGAGCCTTGTCCGCCACCCGGACGAGCAGGCTTCCGGCGCCCAACAAGGCGAAGCAGCCGAGCAGGCCGCCCAAAGGGTTGACCAGCGAGAACCATTGACTGGCACCGCTCACCATGTGCGCGGTCAGCACGAGAAAGGCGAAACCCGTGGCCATGTGGAACTTTTGCCACCTGTCGTAGGGCACCTTCGTGTTGACGGCCAGCACGATCGACCCGACGAGGACAAGCGTTCCCAGCACGCCGAGGGGAATGGCCACGGTGAGGGTGTCCAGCAGGCTTTCGCCGCGGTCGACGGCCGATGCGATGGGGATGAGGATCAGATGCAGGCCGATCACTCCGAGGATGATCGTGCCGATCCGGCGATGGGCGTTGTAGACGCGATCGAGCGGACCGAACAACTTCTCGAGTATCGGACGGCGGATCGCGAGGAACAGGTTAGTGGCCATCATCGCGTAGGCGGTTGTGCCCGCGAGGATGGCCAGGCCGCTCAGCCATCCCAGCGCGGGGACCACGAGAAGCGGGACGCCGACTACCAATCCGGCGTACGCGCAAACGAACGCCAGGGTGCCCCAGTGCAGTTTCCATGACATAGATAGCATGCTATCGGAAGAATGCATAGCATGCTATCTACCAGCTCGCCTGGCTCAGGCCACGCAGATGCCGGGGACGGCCACCTTCTCCATCAGGTGCGGCTAGGCGACGGTGCCGTCCGGGTAGCGCTCGAGGGCCGCGCCGAACTCGGGGGCGGAGAATGCGGCCCGCAGGTGCGCGGCGGACTCCCAGACCGCGATGTTCACCAGGACGCGGCTCCCGGCGATGCCCTGGTGGAGCTGGGCGGAGATGAAGCCGGGCCGGCTCTTGAAGTAGGCGGCGTCCTCCTTCCACGCGGCGAGCATCTCCTCCGTCCTGCCCTCTGGCGCGACAAAGGTGTTGATCAGCGTGACAGGGCCATCGCCGGCCGTCCCGGCCCGGTTGAGGACCAGCGTGGTCGGCTACCGCCCGGGGAGGGTGGCGAGGAGTTCGTGGACGCAGGTGCTCGACGTGGACTGGTCTTCAGAGGAGCTGCGGGTAGAGCGCCGTGACGCCTGCGGCCAGCGCGGCCTGTGCCTGGCGGCTGACGTCGTCGGCGACGATTTCGTAGGCGCCGGCGGCGATGCCGTCGACGGCGATCCTGGCGATGTCGGCGGGGTCGGACTTGACCGAGGTGACCGTCCGCGCCATGTCGGTGTCCATGTAGCCGACGTGCAGTCCGGCCACTCGGATGCCCTGGTCGGCGAGCTGCACGCGCAGGGCGTTGGTGAGTGACCACTGCGCGGACTTGGCGGCGCAGTAGGCGCCGATCTCCGGGAAGCTGACCCAGGACAGGCCGGACAGGATGTTCAGGATCGCGCCGCCGCCGTTGGCCGCGATCTGGGGTACGAAGCCGCGGATTACCGAGAGGGTGCCGAAATAGTGGGTGTCCATCTCCAGGCGGATGTCGTCCAGGTCGCCTGCGAGCAGGTCGCTGCCGGTGGCTGAGCCGGCGTTGTTGATCAGGACCGTCACGTCGCCTGTGGCTTGGGCGGCGGCCGCCACGGAGGCGGGGTCGGTGACGTCGAGCGCGATCGGCTTGACGCCCGGCAGGTCGACCTGGTCGGGGTTGCGGGCACCGGCGTAGACGGAGGCGCCGCGGCCGAGCAGTTCGGCAGCGAGCGCGCGGCCGAACCCCCGATTGGCTCCGGTGACAAGAACGGTGCTGGTGGACAGATCCATAGAAGGCTCCTGGTGAAATGAGAAAGGCGGGTTGATCGCGTTTGGTGGGCCGGCCGGGGTTCCGTGTCAGGCCCGCGGGGTCAGGCTGCGAGGAAGTTGGTCACCTCGGTGGCGAACGTTTTGGCGTGCTGGAACAGGAAGGCGTGGCCGGCGTCGCTGTAGAGGATGAGAGTGGCCGAGTCGAGGTGCTGGACCGCGACGTAGGAAGCGTGTGCGGGGAGCATCACGTCGTGCACGCCGTTGGCGTAAAGGACGGGGTGCTTGATGGCTTCCAGTTCTGCTCGCGCCTGGTCGAAGGGGCGCTCCAGACCCCCGGCACCCAGGCGGCCGGGCTGCTGCCCGCCACGATGAGCTTGCGCACCAACTCGGGGCGTCGCAGGGCCACGCGCTGGGCCACGATGCCACCCAGCGACCAGCCGAGCAGGTCGGCCTGCGCAAGACCGAGTGCCTCGATGAACTCGATGGCGCCCTCGGCGAATCCCTCCAGGGAATCGCGCGGCTCGCCGGTGGTGTCGCCGATCCCGACATTGTCGAACACGATCACGTCGTGCTCGGCGGCCAGGTAGTCCAGGAACTCCGGGTCCCACCAGTCGATGGTGCCGCGGAAGCGGTGCAGCAGGACCAGCGGGACACCGCGCCGTTGTCCCATCCGCCGGTAGGTGAACCGGGCGGAGGGGCCTTCTACATAACGGTTCTCGGCTGCGTCTGCCATATACGTGCTCACGATGTGCTTCTCCTGCTTGTCGGTGTGTTTGCGGGGCGGCCCGCGGCCGGATGTTCATCTCACCTTGACGACGACCTTGCCTTTGGCGCGTCCCGTTTCGAGGTAAGCCATGGCTTCGTTGGTTGATTCGAATGGAAAGACCCGATCCACGACCGGGCGTATGATCCCCGAATCGATGAGAGAGCTGATCTCGCGCAGCTGATCTCCGCTTGCTCTCATGAACAGAAACGAATAGCTGACGTGACGATGTTTTGCCGCCCGCCTGGCCCGATAGCTCAAAACGCGCATTACCGGCCGCAAAAACCATGGCGATCCGACCTCCTTCGCGAAATCGGGATCAGGTGGGCCCGAGATCGAGATGAGCTTTCCGCCGGGCTTCAGCACTCGTAGGGACTTTTTGAGCGTCTCGTCATCCAGGCTATGCAGGACCACATCGTAGCCATGCAGAATTTTTTCGAAGTCGTCTTTCCTATAGTCGATCACGACATCTGCGCCGAGGCCCTTCACCAGATCGATGTTCGCTGTGCTGGTTGTTGTAGCCACGGTCGCGCCGACATGCTTGGCCAACTGGATGGCAAATGTTCCTACGCCGCCGGAACCTGCTTGGATGAGAACTTTCTGTCCTCTCTTCAGCTTCGCTTTTTCGATCAACGCCTGCCAAGCAGTCAAGCCGACCAGTGGGATGGAGGCCGCTTCTTCCATGGTGAGGTGTGTCGGCTTCAGCGCCAGATCGTCTTCCTTTATCGAGATGAGTTCCGCGAAGGCACCGATTCGATCTTGGTTCGGCCGTGCATAGACCTCGTCGCCGGGTTTGAATCGCCGCACTCGAGACCCGACCCGGACTACGACGCCGGCCACATCATTGCCCAGAACGACCGGCAGGTGATAGGGCAGAATGAGTTTGAACTCTCCGTCCCTGATTTTGGCATCGAGAAGATTCACACTTGCGGCGTGGATCTGGACCAGGACGTCGTTCTCCCGTACCTCCGGGTCCGGCATTACGCCCACACGCAGGCCATCGTTGTTTCCATAACGGTCGAGGATGAATGCTTTCATGATATTTCTGTTCCCGATTTCTTGCTGAATGAGATGAAAGGAAGTTTCCGAGGTAAGTGCCGAGACGCGGCAGGGGAGCCCTTGTATCAGTGCTCACCCGCCCAGCCGATCCGATCCGACAAGAAATTATGGCGCGAGGAATTCCAGAGCCTTTTTGACGAACTCTTCGTGATACTGGAATATGCCGCCGTGTCCGGCGTCACGATACAGTGTGAGTTGGGCGTCCGGCAGCCGTCGAGCCATGTCGACAGAATTGCTGCTGGGCACCATTCTGTCGTTGTCGCCGTTGACCACCAGGACTGGATGCTGAATGTCCGACAAGTCATAGGGATCTTGCAATCCCCAGGCGTGGATGGCCTTGAGCTGGGCACGGAAAGCCGTTAGCGAAATCGACTTATCCCGGTTGTCCGTACGCTCCTTCAGCCGCTCCAAGAATTGCCGGGCCGCCGCCTGGCCGTTTGATGTCCGAGTGAAGAAGAGATACTGCTTCGGATCTTTGAAGGTCAGCGCACCTTTTATCGTGTCGCGGATGGTGAGAGAGGTGACTTTGTCGATGCCTTGGCCTCCGGCCGGGCCTGTGCCGGCGAGGATGAGCTTGCGAACGAGCTTCGGCTCTTCTTCCACGATCACCTGAGCGACCATGCCGCCGAGGGAGAAGCCCAGGAGATCGACCTGCTCGAAGCCCATCGCCCGGATGAAGGCGATGGCGTCACGCGCCATCGCGGCCACTGAGTTCGGTGTCTTGCCTTGCGAGGCGCCGACGCCTCGGTTGTCGAAAGTGACCACTCGATGTCCGGCGGCGATGCCGTCGACGATCCTGGGATCCCAGTTGTCCAGCACCCCGGTCAAGTGGTTGAGGAATATCACTGGCACGCCGTTGCCCGTTCCGAGTCGCCGGTACGCGAAACTCGTTCCGCCGACATCGACCGTCTTTGTGGGCGCGTCCTTGTACGTGATGCTCATGGTTTCTCCTCGCTCTGCAATAACGAGCCGCGCCGACGGGCGACGAGTCGTTCTTCCGCTCAGGTGCCGAGGTGGCGGCGGAGCCATGCACCCATCTGCTGGATCGCGTGATCCACCTCGGGTACGCGCCCCGCGCCCAGGACGAACGAATGCTGTCCTTCAGGCAACGGGTGGACCTCGGAGGCGACCTTGAAGTCCGCGAGCCGGCGGCCAAGCTGGGCGCCGTCGTCGGCGAGGGTCTCGTACTCGCCGTAGTGGACGGTCGTGGGCGGCAGGCCGGTCAGGTCGGCGTTGATGAGGCTGATCCGCGGGTCGGCGACGTCCAGGGTGGGGTCCTGCAGCCAGGCTCCTCGGAAGAGTTCGAGCGTGCGCCTGCTGAGCATCTTGTCCGTTTTCTCGTTCTCGTCCACCGACGCGTTCCGGATGGTGAGGTCGGCCCACGGCGAGACGCTGACGATCGCGCCCGGGGTCGCCTCGCCGTTGGCGAGCAGACGCAGTGGCAGCATGACCGCGAGGGTGCCGCCGATCGAGTGGCCCGTGCTGCCGATGTTCCGCGGCTCGTAGCCTTGTGAGAGCAGCCACCGGTAGGCCGTCTCGGCGTCGTCGAGCTGCGCCGGGTAGGGATGTTCGGGCGCCAGGCGGAAGTCCACGACGAGGGAGCGGGCGCCGGCCGCTTTCGCGATGTGGCCGGCGGCCTTGCGGTCGGAGTGCATCGAGGCGGTGACCGACCCGCCGAAGTGGAAGTGGAGCAGCGCGCGGTCGGGGTCGGCGTCCTCGGGGATGCACCAGAGGGCGGGGACGCCGTTCGCGTCCACTTCGGCGTAGGTCACGCCTTCCGGCTCGGTTGCCGCCCGATGGTTCGTCTCGACGATGTCGCGGACGATGGCCAGGTCGAGGCCCGGCGTCGAGGACCTCGCGCTCACGCTCTCAAGGAACTGCGCGAACTGCTGTGCCTGGGGGCTTACTCGCATGGTGACGCTCCTGCCCGGTGCTGCACACGCTGCTCGTGCACCGCCTTTAGATTATGACCATACGACCATAGGGTGAGACGTCGTCCGAGCGCAAGGGTTCCGCCGAATTTAGATTATGATCGTACGAAGACGGGGTGTGGGGAGGGCGCGTGGGGTCCTCCCGGCGGGAGGAGGAGCGTGTGGTGCGGTACAGCAAGGAGCACAAGCAGGCGACGAGGCAGCGGATCATCGAGACCGCCGGCCGCCGGCTCAAGAAGGACGGCATCGACGGCTCCGGAGTCGCCACGCTCATGGCGGACGCGGGACTGACCAATGGCGCCTTCTACGCCCACTTCGCCTCCAAGGAGGAGCTGGTCGCCACCACCGTCGCCGACCAGCTCCGCGAACAGCGCGAAAACCTCAGCGCGGTGGCGCCCGGCCGCGCCGGAGTCGAGCAAATCGTGCGTCAGTACCTGTCGCCCGAGCACCGCGACAACCCCGGCGAAGGCTGCCCGTCGGCCGCCCTGCTCGACGAGATCGGCCGCTGCACGGACGTGACCAGGCAGGCCTACACCGACGGTGTGCTGGACATCATCGACGACTTCACCGCGCGTCTGGCGCCGCACGATCCGCAGTCGGCACGCGTCAAGACGCTCACCATCTACGCAGGAATGGTCGGGACACTGCAACTCTCCCGCGCCCTGGCCGACCGGCAACTCGCCGACGCCGTCCTCGAGCAGGGCATCCACAACGCCCTCACGCTGCTGGACGCCACACAACAGAGCTGACGCGCCGTATCACCCGACGGCGACACGCTTCAGGAGCGGTACCTACGGTGATGCTCAGCGGTTCGATGACAGAGCGCCCCGGAAGGTGCGCCGGTAGGCAAGCGGTGAGACGCCGATGGCGGCGTGCAGATGCTGGCGTAGCGACGTGTCGGCGGCGAAGCCGACCTGCGCGGCTATCTCGTCCACCGCCAGGTCGGTGGATTCCAGAAGGTGCCGTGCCCGGGCGAGGCGCTGCTGGATCAGCCAGCGTCCCGGGCTCATGCCCACCTCTTCATTGAAGCGCCGGGCGAAGGTGCGCAGGCTCATGTGGGACTGCTTGGCGAGGTCCGACAGGGTCAGCGGCTGGTGGAGGTTCTCCAACGCCCACTGGCGGGCCGCGGCCGTTCCGTTCGCGGTGGTCTCGGGCACCGGCTGCTCGATGTACTGTGCCTGTCCTCCGTCGCGCCATGGGGGGACGACGCACATGCGCGCCACCCGGTTGGCGACCTCGCTGCCATGGTCTCTGCGTACGAGGTGTAGGCAGACGTCGAGCCCGGAGGCGGCGCCGGCCGAGGTCACCACGTCGCCGTCATCGATGAACAGAACGTCCGGGTCCAGTGCCACCTGCGGGAAGCAGTCGCGGAAGAGGTCCGCGACCACCCAGTGCGTGGTGGCCGGCCGGCCGTTGAGGAGCCCTGCGGCCGCGAGGACGAAGGCACCGGTGCAGATCGACACGAGGCGCGTGCCGGGAGCCACGTACGCCAAAGCCGCCACCATGGCCGCCGGCACTTCCTGGGGGATGGGAGAGGCGGTGAAGGGTGGGATGACGACGGTGTCGGCGCTGTGCAATGCCTCCGGGCCGTGCTCGACGGTGATCGAGAAATCGGCGTTGGTGCGTACCGGGCGACCGTCGACACTGCAGGTCAGGACCTCGTAGCGGCCGTCGGCGGCTCCGAAGACGCGGCTCGGAATGCCCAGCTCGAAGGGGTAGACCCCGTCGACGGCCAGAACGACGACTCGGTGAACGTGTGCCATGGCAGGATCCCGTCGAAAGATGGCAATCGTGCCATGGTAGCGGGCGGGGACAGCGGTGAAGCTGGACGCATGACCAACACCACCATCGCCGCCACCATGCGCGCCATCAGCCAGGACACTCACGGTTCCCCCGAGGTGCTCAAGGAGGTTGAACTTCCCAGGCCCGTGCCGGGCCTGAATGAGATCCTGGTCGCCGTCCGCGCGGCCGGCGTCAACCCGACCGACTGGTGGAACCGCGCCCAGGCCATGACCGTTGACCGCCTGCCACTCGTCCTGGGCTGGGACGTCTCCGGAGTGGTCGAGGCCGTCGGTACCGGCGTCACCCTGTTCAAGCCGGGTGACGAGGTCTTCGGCATGCTGCCCTACCCCCACGGGGTCGGCTCCCACGCCGAGTACGTGACCGCCCCCGCCCGCGCCTTCGCACACAAGCCCGCCGGCATCGACCACGTCCAGGCCGGTGCTCTGCCGCTCGCCGCCCTGACCGCCTACCAGGCACTCGTCGACACCGCCGATGTCCAGCCCGGGCAGCGGGTCCTCATCCACGCGGCGGCCGGTGGCGTCGGCCATCTCGCCGTCCAGATCGCCAAGTCCCGCGGCGCGTACGTCATCGGCACCGCCAGCGCCGCCAAGCACGACTTCCTGCGTTCCCTGGGGGCGGACGAGGCCATCGATTACCGCACGGTCGACTTCACCGAGGCCGTCGAGGACATCGACGTGGTCCTCGACTCGGTCTCGTTGGACGCCGCCGCCCGCGCCCGCTCCCTCGCCGTGCTGCGCCCCGGCGGCACCCTCGTCTCGATCCTTCCGGTACCCATCGACCCCGACGAGCTGGCTGACATAGCCGAGCGGGGCATCCGCTTCGAGATCCTCCTCGTCGAGGCCGACCGCGCCGGCATTCAGGCCATCGCCGACCTTGTCGCAACCGGCGCCCTGCGCGCCCACCTCGAGGCCGCCTTCCCGCTCGCCGAGGCCGCCAAGGCCCACGCCCTCGGCGAGACCGGCCGCACCACCGGCAAGATCGTGCTGATCGTGGAGGGACAGTGAAGACGCAGATCGCCGCCCAAGCCCTCAGGACCGTGTTCGATGGGGGCGACACGACTGTCGTCGACCGCCACGTACGGTCGGACTACATCCAGCACAACCCACTCGCCCCCGACGGCCCGAGGCCATGAAGGCCTTCGGCGCCGCCATGCGGCAGCAGTTCCTGGATGCCACGACCGTCTTCGACATCTTCCGCTTCCGGGACGGGAAGATCGCCGAGCACTGGGACATCCTCCAGGATGTGCCGGAGACCTCCGCCAACGACAACACGATGTTCTGACGGCCGCCGGGTCCTAGCGAGCGCCGTACGGCCCAGGCCTACGGCACGCCCGGCAGGTTCGCCGCGTAGATCCAATCGAGGCCGTCCTCTCCGCTTTCGTCGAGGTGTTCGGCCCGGGACAGGCCGGCATGGACCGCCACGCGTTGGGAGGCGACGTTGGCCGGCCTGACGCGGGCGATTAGCGGGAGGTCGGGGACGGTTTTGGATGCCCAGGTGGTGACCGCGGTCGCGGCCTCGCTGGCGTAGCCGCGGCCCCATGCTGAGACGGCGAAGCGGTAGAAGAGGTTGAGCACCTTCATACCGTGCAGTTCCATAGGCTTAATTCCGCAGAAGCCCAGTTGCTGGGCACTACCGTGGCGTTGGACGACCCAGTACCCGTATCCACAGCTCTGCCATTGGTTGTTCCAGCGTTGAAAGAGCTGTTCCGCCTCGTTGAGCTGGGCGAGCGCGTCGGATGGATTGTGCAGGCTGGTTTGGGGGTCCTTGTGAATCTCAAAGATCGCATCAATATCGGCTTCGGTCGGGGGCCGCAGGACCAGCCGGGCGGTCCTCAGCTCTACGCCTGTCGGGCTTGGGCCGTTCATAAGCAGAGCGTAGAGCTCAGGGCTGACGGCACTGGTGACGGCAGCAGCTCCGCAAGACGCTCAACCTGGATCAGTCCCCGGAGGAGATCTACGCCGAGGACGCGGCGGCGGCCCCACCGAGTCCCGCCTGACCAGCGGGCACGGCATGAGATGTCCCTGCTCCCTTTGCTCAGGGTCGTCCTGGATGAGCCCCAGCAGCCGGTGGAACGCCCACATCCCCATCTCGTAGTGGGGGAGGGCGACGGTCGTCAGTGCCGGGGACAGCTCGGGGGCGATCAGGTCCTGATCGTCGTACCCGACGACGGACAGGTCGTGGGGGATGCGCAGGCCGCGTTCGGCCGCGGCGCGGTAGCACCCCATCGCCATCCGGTCGTTGTAACAGAAGATCGCGGTCGGCCGTTCGTCGAGATCGAGAAGGCGGCTCGCCGCTTGGTAGCCTCCCGTTGTGGTGCCGTGCTCGGCTGCTACAAGCTCCGGGTCGGCGGGGATCCCCGCCGCGGCCAACGTTTCGTGGTAGCCGGCCAGGCGCCCGGATGCCGCCGGAACCTCCAGCGCCTCGGTGGCGAACCCGATCCGCCGGTGACCCGCGCGGAGGAGTTCGCCGACCGCCGCAGCCGCGCCTCCGCGTTCGTCCGGCACGACGTACGGCATGGAGCCGTCGGTGGGGCAGGCATCGAGTACGACGGTGCTCACGTCGCCCAGCAGCTCGGGGATCTCGACGTGCCGGTGGTACATGGTGGCGTAGATGACACCGTCGACCCTCCGGTCGAGCAGCGCCCGAACGGCGTGGCGCTCGAGCGCGTGCTCTCTTCCGGTGTTCACCAGGAACAGCAGGTAGCCGGCCTGCCAGGCCGCGTCCTGAGCTCCCTGGATCATCCGCCCGGCGAACGGGGTGGTCGCAATGTCATCGCCGACGAAGCCGATCGTTTGAGTCCTGCGGGTGCGAAGGCTGCGGGCGATCGGGTTGGAGGTGTAGCCGAGGTCGCGGGCGGCGGACAGGATCCGCTCCCGGGTCTCGGGGCCGACGCGCGCGCCCTCGACGTTGTTCAGGACCACGGACACCGTGGAGACGCCTACGCCCGCTCGGGCTGCGACGTCCTTGATCCGCGGTTTGCCCATGATTCTCCTTGAAGAATCGATTCATCAAATCGATTCTTCATCCTTGTCCTGATGCGGATATTTGGCAAGGGTTCGTTTCCGACGCGTTACATGCCGTGGAACCGGCCCGGGACCTCGGGGCCGCCCTGGCGCGTCCAGCGGCAGTGCCACCCCCACCTGCTCCGGCTCAAGGGGTGGCGCGGAAGGTGTGGTCCGAGGTGTAGGTGACGAACTGCGAGGCGGTGGCGCTGTCGATCACCTTCGTGCCGTGCGTGCTCCCGTCGAGCACCACGGCGTTCGCCGCGACGTTGCTGACCAGGCTGTTGTTGGACAGGTGGTTGTTGTGCCCTGAGGCGACCAGGATGATCGTGGGTTTGGCGCCGGAGGGGGTGATCTTGGCTGGGTCGACGTCGTAGGCGAAGAGGTTGCCGGTGACCATGTTGCCGTCACCGCGCAGGTGGATCACCCCGTACAGGTCGTCCTTGCCGTTGCTGTACGGCTGCATCGGGCCCCAGGGTTCGGGTTCCCTCCGGAAGTGGTTGCCGCTGATGAGGTTCTCCTTGTTGGCCCCGTCCGAATCGAGCATTCCGGGGTAGAAGCCGTGCAGCCGGTTCCCAGTGATCGACGACCGGTTGGTGTTGCGGAGGTGGATCAAGCTCTTGCCGCGCGGGAAGATGTTGTTCCCGGCGATCAGCAGCCCCTGGTGCTGTTCGGCGAAGATCGAGTAACCGATGTAGCCTGCGCCGATGTGGTTGTCGGTGACCTTCGACGCCTGCCCGGAGCCGATCAGTTCCACGCAGCTGCCGCATTCGGCGATGAAGTTGCCGTGCACGCTCAGCGCGTCCGCGTCGCGTATGACCAGCGCGCGCTCGAGGTAGACGAAGCCCATCCGCTCGATGCGGAAGGCGTCGTTGGCCGTGTCTACCCGGATCCCGACCTTGCCGTTGGCGTAGGAGTTCTGGTTCGGCGTGAAGGAGAGCCCGTCGAGGCAGAAGTTGTCGAAGACGACCGAGCTCAGCCGCGGATCCCCGCTGCGCGAGACGAGGAAGCCCTCGCTGTGGCCGTCGGTGTTCTCGACCCGGATCCGGCTGCCGCCCGGCCAGATCTCGTGCCAGGCCGAGGTGTCCCCAGCGTTGTAGCGGATGCTGGAGGAGGCGAAGCCGTGTCCTTCGCCCCTGATGGTGAGGTAGCTGACGTCGACCGTGACCCTCGTCTTGAGGGGGTAGTCGCCGGGAGGGATGTAGATCACCGCGCCGGGCTTCGACGACTGGTTGGGCTGGCGCTTCTTGATGTCGGCGATGATGTCGTTGATCAGCGCGCCGATGTCGGTGTAGCAGGTGATGGCCGGGTTGGTGGAGTGGGTCCAGGCCGTGACGTCGTACACCGTGGGCGGCTTGCCTGCCTTGGCGGATGCGGCGGTCTGGCCCGATAGCACGGCTAAGCCGGCCGCCGCCGCGCCGACGGCCGGCACTCTGAGCAGCATGCGGCGGGCGATGCCGGAGTCTTTCTCGGTCATGCGGTTCCTCCTGAGGGTTGGGGGGTGCGATATCCGGGTTGAGGGACAGGTGGAGTTCGCTGGGGTGAGGTGCAACGCCGTGCTCCAAGCCGTCCGATGGTCCTTTTGAGTAGGCGAGCGTCACATCGGGAGTGGCTGGGTGCTCTGCAGGCCGTGAGCCGGATCGAGGCGCACGGGGATCGGGTCGGTGATCTCCCCGATGAAGCCGTCGTCGTCGGTGTGGCGGAAGGCGAGCAGGACCCAGGCGCCCCCGCGATCCCGGGTGATGCGGCCGCTGTAGAGGGACTCCTCGGTGAGGCGTCGCGCCTTGAGCGGGTCGTACGGCCCCAGCAGGTCGCCGGGTTCGAGGACCCAGACGCCGCCGCGTTCCCCGGTCAGGCGCCGTTCCTGCGACAGCTCGGTGCGCAGACACGAGAACAGCAGCACTGGACTGCCATCGACGATCTCGACCTGGGGGACCTCCAGGTGGCCGAAGCCGGTGCCGGGTGCGCTGAGCGGGGGTTGTGTCTCCCAAGTGAGCAGGTCGTGGGAGCGGGCATGGCCGATCACGCCGCGCTGGTCGGGGTCGCCGACCTGGGAGCGGGCGGTGATGAGCATGTGCCAGCCGTCGCCGCCGGGGTCGCGGAAGACCCAGGGGTCGCGCCATGCCTCGTCGGCCCACCGAGCGGTCTGGAGCTGCTCGTACCAGCGCGGATCGCTTTCCAGGATCGCTGCCGTGCCGTGCTTGCGCCAGGTGTGCAGGTCGTCCGAGGTGGCCAGGCCGATGCGCTGCTTGAGACCGCGTTCGGCGTGGCTGGTGCCGGTGTAGAACATGTGCCAGGTGCCGTCGTCGGCCCGGACGATCGAGCCGGTCCAGGTGGTGTAGTCGTCGAAGGCGGGACTGGAGCTGGGGGCCAGGGCGTCCGGGAGTACGGTCCAGTCGGTGAGGTCGGCGGATACGGCGTGGCCGATCGAGACGTTCCAGTGGCGCTGGTCGGGGTCGCCGATCGCCTTGGGCGCCTTGAGGAAGTAGAGATGATAGGTCTCGCCGTCGTCGGCGAGCCAGAAGTCCCAGACCCAGTGGTCGTCGAGACGCAGCACGAAAAGACCTTTCCGGTGATGACGCCGGTACGCCTCAGGCGGACGGTGCCGCGACCGAGGACCGGCGGATGAGGGGGCAGGGCAGGGTCCGGACAGGGACATCGCCCGCGTTCCTGGCGGGGTCGTCGATCAGCTCCATGAGGCGATCGACGGCCCAGGCGCCCATTTCGTAGTGAGGCAGTTGCAGCGTGGTGAGGCCGGGGTACAGGCCGTCGGCGATGTACTCCTGGTTGTCGAAGCCGACGACGGACACGTCTTCGGGGATGCGCAGCCCGAGTTCGGCGGCCGCACGGTAGGCCCCCATGGCCATGCGGTCGTTGTAGCAGAAGATCGCGGTGGGCCGGGGCGTGCGCTCCAGCAGCCGGCGGCAGGCCAGGTAGCCGCCGGTGGTCTCCGACTCCTTCTGTACGACGAGTTCGGGTTCGTAGGCGATGCCCGCCTCCTCCAGCGCCTGGCGATAACCGCGCAGGCGGCCGTGGGTGGCGGGGACGTCGTCGCTGTTGAGGGCGAGTCCCACGCGCCGGTGGCCGTGGTCGAGCAGCTCCCGGGTGGCGTCGTACCCTCCCCGGATCTCGTCCGGGACCACGGCGGGTGGCCCGTCGCCTCCGGTCCTGGCGTCGGCCAGGACCAGCGGGAGACCGCGCAGCTCGGACGGGACCGTGACGATCCGGTGGTACATCGTGGCGTACAGCACCCCGTCGACCTGTTGCTGGTGCAGCGCCTGGATGCCGCGCGCCTCCGCAGCCGGGTCGCCTCCGGTGTTGATGAGCATCAACGCCCACCCTCGGGTCATCGCGACCTCCTGGGCGCCGAGGATCAGCCGGCCGGCGTGCGGGGTGGTCGCTATGTGATCGCTGATCATCCCGAGCATGTGGCTGCGCTGGGTGCGCAGGCCGCGGGCCATCTTGTTGGGGGCATACCCCAGCCGCTCGGCCGTCTCGCGTACCCGGCGACGCGTGTCGTCGGGCAGCCGGGAGCCTACGACGTCGTTGAGCGCACGGGAGACGGTCGTGATGGACACGCCTGCCTCGCGCGCGACGTCACGGATGCTCGGCCGCCTGGTCACCGCGTCACTCCTCTTCTGGGGGATCCTTTGATGGCGTGGTCGGCCGCATCACTCGTCCCAGAGGCCGTGCTCGGGCCAGCGGCGCGGCAGCCGCTCCTCGACCGGGGGGAGATCGGCATGAGGGGCGTGCGGGTGGAGCTGGTACCAGTACGCGACGCTGGAGAAGTCGTTGCCCTGGTCGTTGGCGTGACCATGTTCAATGGTGACGCGGATGGACTCGGCAAAGCGAACCGGGTCCTCGATGTGGAAGCGGTACAAACTCCACAACCCGAAGTGCTCCTGTGGGCTGCTGGCCAACGAGATCCCGTGGTAGGGCCCGGCGTACGCCCCACTGGGGAATCCCCACGCGGCGTTGAAGTAGTCCTCGGTGCCGGTGCCGTGCAGGGACGGCGGCCACTGCTCACCGTCGATGAAGATCATGTCGTCGCCCTCGCCCGGCCAGGTGAACTGCTGGTTGGAGGCGTCGAAGTTGTCGATGCTCAGCACGCAGCCGACATAGTGCCCGGTGCCGGTGGCGTCCAGGATGACGTAGTTGTCGTCCCCGGTGAGGTTGACGCCCGGCAGCTCCCACGGCGGGGGGTTCTCCGCGCCCGCGGGGTGCACGACCTTCTGACAGGGCTTCTCCTGCCGGTAGTAGGCGTGGAAGCGGCCCATGTCGTCCGGGATCGGCTCCTTGGTGAGCTCGTAGTCGACGTAGTAGAAGAAGTTCTCCACCGGCATGTCGCTCTCGTTGCGCAGCACGATCTTGGCGTGCGAGCCGAACGGCATGGGGAAGTAGCAGTTCATCGCGGCGGCGAACGGGCCCTTGGGGCCGCGGCGCGGGCCGAAGACCATGCTCAGCGGCAGCGACACGTAGTGCGTGCAGGTGGCGTGGCCGACGCCGAAGAAGTCGCCGAGCGGGCTGCGTACGCTGGGGTTGTCCTCGCCGTCCCAGTACATCTCGATGACGAGCTTGCGCAGGTACTTCTCCGAGTAGCACCGGGTGGTCAGCCAGATGTGCTCGATGATCCCGCTGCCGTCGATGTCGGCGAGCACGTGGGTCTCGCCGGGGGCGACGACGGCGAAGTCGCGGTTACCGCCGGTGCGGTCCCAGCTGGACGATCGCCGCGATCGCCCGGCCTTGACGCGCGGAAGTCCGCCCAGCGGGCTGGTCGGCTGCCAGAACTGCATTGATATGTGACCTTTCGTGAGGTTGTGGGTCAGCCCTTGACGGCGCCGAGGGTCATGCCCGCGACGATCCGCCGCTGGAGCAGCAGGGTGAACAGGACGACGGGGACCGAGTACAGGGTGGCCAGTGCGGTCATGGGCCCCCATTGCAGGCCGTACTGGGTCTGGAAGTTGGCGATGACGATCGGTGTCGTCTGTGCCCGCACCGCCGTGAGCAGCAGCGCGAACAGGAATTCGTTCCAGGACGCGAGGAACGCGAAGATCGCGGTCACCGCGATGCCGCCGCCGACGACCGGCACCACGATCCGCACCAGCGCCTGCAGCCGCGTGCAGCCGTCGACCACGGCCGCCTCCTCCAGACTGGGCGGTACGGCCTCGAAGAAGCTGGCCATCAGCCAGATCGACAGCGGCAGCGAGATCGTCGTGTGGGCCAGGGCGAGCGCGGTCGGCGTGTCGGTGATGCCCGCTGTGCTCATCAGGTTGACCAGCGGGACTCCGATGGCGACCGGCGGCACCATCCGGGTGACCAGGGCGAGCATGATGAAGATCCGCCCGCTCACGGTCCCGTAGCGGGTGATCCCGTATGCGGCTGGGACCGCGAGCAGGACCGACAGCACCGTGCTGATCACGGCGGTGGAGGTGCTGTTGATGAACGAGGGGATCACGCCGGGCGTGGCCAGGGCGGTGCCGTAGTTCTCCAGGCTCCAGGCCTTGGGCAGCACCGTCGGCGGCACGGCGATGGCGTCGGTGGGCAGCTTGAGTGAGGTCAGGATGAGATACGCGAACGGGAACGCGTACAGCACCACGATGCTGGCCAGCAGCGCCCACAGCAGCGTGCGGGTGCTCGTGCGCGGGGTCATCGCTGCGCCCCCTTCCCCGGCCGCCAGATGGTGGCGACCGCGATCAGCGCCACGCCCAGCATCGCGATCAGATAGAGGGTGCCCATGGCGCTGGCGAGCCCCGGCTCGCCGAACCGCACCATCGTCCGGTAGATGAGCAGGCTGAGCGTCTCGGAGGCCGACTGCGGGCCGCCGTTGGTCTGGATGAGGATCACGTCGAAGGCCCGCGCCGCGTCGATGCCGCGTACGACGAGCGCGACGGCGATGACCGGCCGCAGCAGCGGCAGCGTCACCCGGGTGAGGGTGTGCCAGGGTCCGCTGCCGTCGAGATGGGCGGCCTCCAGCACGTCGCCCGGGATGTTCTGCAGTCCGGCGAACAGCACCAGGGCCATGAACGACGTGGTCAGCCAGATGTCCGGCAACGCTACCGAGAACAGCACGATGTCCGGGTCGCTCAGCCAGCCGATCGCGTCGGGTCCGTCAATGATGCCGAGCCGGGTGAGCAGCTCGTTGACGATGCCGAAGTTGTCGATGAGCAGGAACCGCCACAGCAGGCCCGCCACGACCGGGGCGATCATCAGCGGGTACAGGAACAGGGTCCGGACCCACCTCGCCCGCCTGCCCAACGCGTTGAACAGCAGGGCCGCCGCCAACCCGAGGGCGAACTCCAGCGTGACCACGAGCATCGTGTACAGGGCCGTACGGCCGGCGGCGCCGAGGAACTCGGGCGAGGTCAGTGCCTGGCCGTAGTTGGCCAGTCCGGTGAACTCGCGCGTCCCGGCCAGCGGGGCGATGTCGTACAGGCTGTCCACGACCAGCTTGACCAGCGGCCAGCCGACGAACACCGTCAGGAACACCGCCGCCGGGGCCATCAGCGCCAGCGCGAACCGGTTGTCAGTGAGCCCACGGCCGGGCCGCCGGTGCCGTACGTGATCATCGCCGGCCCGGATAGCGCCGCCGGAGGGCCGGGGATCGGCCCGGCCCACCGTGGGGTTCGGACTACTGGGCAAGGCTCTGGACCTTGTCCTTGGCGGCGGCCAGCAGGCCCGCGTAGTCGGCGTTCGGGGTGAGCGACTGCTGCAGCGTCGGGATCAGCACCGTGTCCACGATCTGCTGCCACTTGGCCGTCGCAGGGCGTGGCTTGGTGGCCGTCGCGTTGAGGGTCTCCAGCAGCGGCTTGAAGTGCTCGTAGCCGGGCTTGTCGGCGTACTGCTCGAATGCCGACTTCCGCGCGGCCAGCCCGAGCGAGGACTCGATCGCCATCGCGTTGTTGTCGTAGGCGAACTTGACGAACTCGGTGGCCAGGTCGGCCTGCTTGGTGGCCTTGGGCACCGAGAGATACCAGGGGCCGGGGATGCCCGCCACTCCGGCGGCTCCGCCGATCATGGGGGCGGCGCCGACCTTGCCGTGCACCAGGGAGTCCTTCGGGATGAGCGGAAACGCATGCGCCCAGAACCGCATCATCGCCGTCTTGCCCTGGTTGAACAGGTTCTGCGCGCCCGCCCAGTCGAGCTGCGCGGCGCCGGGCGGGCTCACCTTGAGCTTGTTGTTGAGGTCGCTGTAGAACGTCAGCGCCTTCAGGTGCTGGTCGTTGTCGATGATGACCTGGCCAGAGGCGTCCAGAACCACGCCCGGCGACCCGGCCTGCAGCACGTGCGCGAGGAATTCGGTCTCGACCGCGCCCTTGACGTCGGTGCCGTACAGCTTGCCGTCGCGGGTGAAGAACGCCGCCGCGTCGTTGAACTGCTCCCATGTCGTGGGCGGGGCGAGCTCGTAGCCGTACTTCTTCTTGAAGGCGGCCTGCTCGTCGGTGTCCTCGAACAGGTCCTTGCGATAGAAGAGGATCTCGGCGTTCGTCCACACCGGCATGCCGACGAACGTGCCGCCGACCTGCGCCTCGGTCACCAGGGCAGGGAACAGATCGGCCTTGACGTCCGCGGTGAACAGCTCGGTGAGGGGGCGAACGGCTCCGGCGAACGCGGTCAGCCAGATCGCGTCCAGCGCGGCCACGTCGAAGCTGAGCGTGCCGGAGGACAGTTCGCCGGACAGCCGGTTGAACAGGCCGTCGTACGGCAGCTCGATGAACGTCACCTTCGCGCCGGTCTTCGCGGTGAACGCCTCGGCGATCTTCGTCAGCTCCGCCTTGCCGCCCGCCTCGACCAGGACGCTGAGCGCCTTGGCGCCGCCCGTGCCCGATCCGCTCGTCGTCCCGCCGGCGCCGCACGCCGTCGCCAGTACCGCCAGGCCCGACACGCCCGTCCACTTCAACAGGTCGCGCCGGGACAGCCCTGAGTTGTGAGGCATGTGCCCTCTCCCATCAGCCTGGGGCTCATGCGGCGCACCCCGAACCGCTGCTGAGCAAAAACGTTTGCGCAAACGTAAGCCTCCATATCGAGGGAGGTCAAGAGGGCGCCGGAAACTTCGTCGTAATGCCCATGGAACGAGTCCCTGTGCTTGCAGAATCGATTCATCACGTGTCACCATGTCGCCGACACGAGGGGAGGGCACGTGACGTTCCTGGTGATCGGCGAGAGCATCGTCGACCTGATCGGCACGCTCGACGCATCGCGGTTCAGCGCCGTCGCGGGAGGCAGCCCGCTCAACGTCGCGGTCGCCCTGGCCACGCTCGGGCAACCGGTCAGACTCGCCAGCGAGATCGGCGGCGACTTCTTCGGCGACCTGCTGCGGGGCCATCTCGGCAGGCACCTGCCTGCACACCGGATCGCTGGCCACGCTCGTCGGGTCCGGCGCCGCACATGTCCGCGAGGTGATGCGGGCCGCGGCCGGCGCCGGGGTCATCGTCTCCTACGACCCCAATATCCGCCCCTCACTCATCGGCGACCGGGCGTCTGCGCTCACGCTGGTCGAGGAGTGTGTACGGCTCTCGCGGCTGGTCAAGGTCAGCGCGGAGGACCTGGCCTGGCTGTATCCCGGCGAGCCGGACGGCACAACCCAGCAGGTGACCACTGGCTGGGACGCGATGCCGGTGTTCATCAAGTCCGGCGGCATCCTGGCCAGCCGCGCCGACAACGTGACCAACGACGTGCAGAACCCGCTGAACAAGGTCAGCCTGACCGTGGCCGGTGGCGCGAACGGTCAGCTCTCGCTCTATGAGGACGACGGGCACAGCACCGACTCGGCACAGTCGGCCACCACCGCGGTCCGCTACACCGAGGACGGCGGCAATCACCGACTGAGCATCGCTCCGGTCCACGGCCGCTTCCGCGGTCAGGTGACCGAGCGGCAGTGGACGCTCATCTTCCGCAATGCTGACGCGCCGACGATCGTGCAAGTCGACGGGCAACGGATACCGGCGACCCAATGGTCGTACGACCAGACCACTCGCACCTTGACAGTCACCACGACGAGCAGGCCGGTCAACCGCGCCACCACAGTCAGCTACCGCTGAGACCAACCCGTGCCGGGCGGCTGCCTCCGCGATACCCCACGAGAGGCAGCCGCCCAAGCACGCACCACCAGGCCCCAGAGCTCACCACGACCGGGATCACGAAGCTGCGGCGGCCATGCAACACGCGCAAGTTGTCGAGCAGATAGCCCTGCCCGCCTGCAGCGGCGGAAGGACGATCTCGCCGGTGTCGGTGACGTCCAGGCATGCGCCGCAGGAGCCCTGCTGCGATTTGGGGGGATGAGATCAGCGGAGGCGGAAGGTCGCCACGCCGCCGGAGGGAAGCTCGTAGGAAAAGTTCGTGCGACCCATGGAGACGTTGAAGCGCTGGCTGCCGGCACCCCAGTCGTCGTTGACGGCCAGGAGGTAGACGGAGCCGTCGGGGTTACGGAAGGTCACGCCGATGACGGATCCGGCATAGGAGGAGGTGCCCAGGCGGACGGCTCCGCGCTTGATGAACTTGCCGGCGTGGCCGAGGACGTAGTACTCGGCGGTCGGGGTCGCCTTGCCGGTGGCAGGGTCGATGGTCACGACGCCGAAGCAAGTGGCGCAGCCGCCGTTGTGGGGGCCGCCGGCGGGGTCGAGCGCGAGGTTCCAGGAGATCACGGTGGACGCCCAGTGCCGCGTTCCCCATACGGTGAGCTGCCGGGTCTGCCAGTGCAGGGTGTCGGCGAAGGTCGTCGCGGGGTTGGCAGACTGGCTGCCGGAGCATTCGGTGAGGAGGATGTCCTTGCTGGGGTAGGCGTCATGCGCGGCCGACATGCGGTCGGGGTCGCCCGCGTAGCAGTGGAAGGCCAGCCCGTCGATCTCCTTGGCGGCCTGCGGGTCGGACATCAGGGTCTTGACGTACTCGGGGTCGGCCGGGTCGTCGGCCGGTCCGGAGTCGTTGGGGTGCAGGCTCCAGTTGTGGTCGTAGCCGAGGATCTGCGTGTCCAGGCCGGCGGCGTGTAGCTTGGGCCCGAGCGCCTTGATGACCGCGGCCGACTCATCGGGCCGCAAGTCCATGCCCGGATAGCCGTCGGGGTTGCGGTTCTGCGGCTCGTTCTGCACGGTGAGCGCGTCGACCTTCACTCCTTCGGCCTTGTACGCCTTGACGTACTTGACCAGGTAGTCCGCGTAGACGTCGACGGCGTCGGGCTTGAGCCTGCCGCCGATGAGCGAGTCGTTGGTCTTCATCCAGGCGGGCGGCGACCATGGCGTGCCGATGATCCGCAGCCCTGGGTTGATCGCCTTGGCGAGCCTCAGCAGGGGCAGGATCTCCTTACGGTCGTGGGCGATGGAGAAGTGCTTGAGGCCCGGGTCGGTCTGTCCTGCGGGCATGTCGTCGTAGGTGTGGTGCGGTCCGTTGACGAAGTCGGAGGAGCCGATCGGCTGGCGCAGGTAAGACAGGCCGAGACCGCGGCTCCCTGGGCTGAACAGCGAGCGCATGATCCCATGCTTGTCGGGCGAGGTGACGATCAGGTGAGCCGAGGAGTCGGTGAGGGACGCACCGAAGCCGTTGACCTTCTGGTAAGTCTCGCCCGGATTCACGGCGATGGTGGGCGCGGCGGGGTCGGCGGGCCGGAGGAGATCGGTACGGTCGGCCAGCAGGTTCCGCTCATCACCAGTGGTCAGCCAGACCTGGGCAACGGGCTTGGCGTTGGCGTTGGCAGGGGGCACGACGATCGTGGTGCTCGCCAGAAGGGCGGCGCACCCTAGCGCTGTCTTCTTCACGTTGCGTTCTCCTCCATGAGGGTGGACCCGCCGATCCGGCACAGATCGGTGGACTGAGGCGCGGCGATGTGCTCGCTGTCGAAGCGGATCGAGGCGGAGACGGCCGACCCGAGATGGCTGTTGGTGGCCTTGACGAGGTGGTCGTCGAGTCGGCCCGCGACGACACGCAGGACGGCCGCGCCGCCCCTGGCCGCGACGATCTCGATCTGATGGGTGCGGCCCCGGTGGCGGAGTTCCAGTTCGATCAACGGATCGGAGTCGTTTTGGACCAGGACGGTCACATAGCAGGCGTCATGGTCCGGGTGGATCCGGAGGTAGGCGTCAGCCACGCCGGACAAGACGGTGACCCCGTCCTCCGCGGTGAGGTCGCCGGGCGCGGTGCGGCGCAGCGCGTCGGCGAGGATGGTGCAGGGTTCGCCGTGCTCGTCGTAGAGGGGTTCCGTGCCCTCGAGGTGGACGTGTCCACCGGCGGCCAGATGGGCGGCGAGCTTCTCTTGGACTGCGCGGTGCATGAACTGTCCGCCGTGGAGAGCGATCCGGTCGTGCCCGGCCAGGTCGGCGTGCTCCAGATCGACGATTCGATAGTCGTGGCCGGCGGCGCGCATCCGGTGGTGGAAGTCCAGCAGCGGGCGTCCGCACTGCTCGGCAGCACCGGGCGACCAGGCGCCGATCGCGGCGTAGGGGGTGTAAAGGCCCCAGGTGGCGTAGGTGACGGGAACGCATTCGAGGTACTCCGTGCCGTGGAGTGTGAAGTAGTCGGCGAGCATCTTCACGGCCGCGGCCTTGGCGGTGGGCCTGCCGTCGCCGTCGATCGGCGGGCAGTCCGGGTAGGGGGCCGACAGGACGGCGTCGAGCGCGGGTGTCCAGTCGGTGGTGGCGATCGCGGTGTAGATGTTGAATCCGGTTGCACCGGCCGCCAGGGCGAGGAGGGTCTGGTGGAAGCTGGTGGCGCCTGAGGCGTAGGCGGTGTCGTACAGCTTGGAGAAGCCCCAGTTCTCCTCCATGTTCGGTCCGGCGGCGCGTTTGGCGGCGATCACGTAGCGGGCGTGGGCGGATCGGTCGGCGGAGACCACGCCCATCCAGTTGGTGAAGCCGTACTGCAGGCCGTTCCAGGTCTCCGGCCGGACGCGGGCGAGCCAGGAGTCCAGGTCGCCGTCGTCGCCCGCGGGCGGGTTGAGGTTGAGCACGACCGGGACGGGCGGGGCGAACGCGTCGGTCCAGCGGCGCAGCACCTCCTGAAGGTAGGCGGTGTGGAAGCGACCCCAGTCGACGTGCTGGAGCGGGGTCGCCGGGCCGCGTGGTGGCTCGATCTCCGCGAGGGTGGTGTACGCGGTGCCGTGCCGTGCGTTGTAGCCGGCGACGTCTCCGTACTCGCGGGCCAGGACGGTGCGGAAGAACTCCAGCCCGGACGTGCTGTAGTCGTAAGCCGACAGTGGGCGGGCGCCGTTGGTGAACAGGCCTTCGTTCCCGATCTGGCTCCCGATGATCGGCCCTGCGGGCGTCACCAGGTCGGGGGTGAACAGGGCTTGGCCTGCGTCACGCAGCCACCGCTCGGCGAGCGCGGCGAAGCGCGAACCGAGGGGGGCGGGAAGCGGCCACGGGACGGCGCTGCCGTCGGCGTCGAGTTCGGATCCCGACCATGTGGCAGGAGCTCCGTCGGCGTCCAGCTGCGGCTCGATCGCGGGATCGGCGAGGGGGCATACCCAGTCGGGCAGGCCGCCGTAGTTGAGCTCGGCGTGGACGAACGGGCCGGGTTTGACGATGACCTTCAGCCCGAGCTCACCGCAGAGCCGGACGAAGTCGACCGCGTCGGTCAGGTCGGGCGGTGCGGCGGCGTCGGGCTGGTGGTGCCGCCACGGGATGTAGGTGGTGACCACTTTGACGCCGGTTGCGGCGACGAGGGTGGTCAGCCGGTCGCGCCATACCTCGGGGCGGTCGCGGAAATACGGGTACTCGGCGGTGATGAGCAAAGGGAGGCTCCGATTACTTGAGTCCGGTGAACTGGATGCCGTCGAGAATGCGGCGCTGGAAGATGAGGAAGATGAGGATCACGGGCATGACCGCGACGACCGCTCCCGCCATGACGAGGTGCGGCTGGGCGACCCGGCCCGAGGCGAGCGCTTGGAGGGCCAGCGGCAGGGTGTACTTCTCCTGGTCGCTGAGGATGACCAGGGGCCAGAGCAGGTCGTTCCAGTGGAAGATGAACGCTGTGATCGTCACGACCGCGAGCGCCGGCCGGGCCATGGGCAGCGCGATGCTCCAGAAGATCCGCAGCCGGCTCGCGCCGTCCATCATGGCGGCCTCCTCCACCTCCTTGGGGTGGGTCAGGAAGAACTGGCGGAGCAGGAAGACGTCGAACGCCGAGACCAGGCTCGGGACGATCAGGCCGGTGAGGCTGTCGGCCATGCCGAGCCACTGGGTGACGTAGACCTTTGGCACGAGCAGGGTGACGCTTGGCAACATGATCGTTGTCAGCAGCGCGGCGAACAGCCGATCCCGTCCGGGGAAGGGGATGCGGGCGAAGGCGTAGGCGGCCAGTGCCGCGCAGAGCACCTTGAACGGGATCAGCACGGCGACGACCAGGACGCTGTTGAGAAATGCGCCGCCGAACCCGCCCAGCTCGAAGACCTCGGTGTAGCTGGCCAGGGTGCCTGCCCACTGGCCGTCCTCGGTGGTCGGCAGCAGGTGCGGGGTGGAGGTGAACACGTTCTGCGGCTGCTTGAACGAGGTGGCGACCATCCAGGCGAACGGGGCGAGCGCTACGAGCGAGCCGGCTACCAGGAGCAGGAAGGCCAGGACGCGCAGCGCGGCCGGGGCGCGCCGTCCCGACCGGCTCTCCGGGCGTCTGTGACCCACCGGAGGACGGGTCCGTTCGGCTATCAGGGTCATGAGGCGGCGTCCCTTCGGCTGAGGCGGAACTGCAGCGCCGTGATGAGCAGGGTCGCTATGAACAGCAGGAACGACATGGCACTTGCCGCGCCCATCTCGCCGTCCCGGAACCCCGACACGTACAGCTGCAGCACGTAGGTGAGGCCCGCCGACTCCGGTCCGCCGATGTCCCTCCCGAAGAGCACGTAGACGACGCCGAACATCTGGAGGGCGAAGATGATCCCGGTGACCGTCAGGTAGAAGGTGGTGGGGCGCAGCAGCGGGAGCGTCAGGTGGAACAGTTGCGCGCGCCGGTTCGCGCCGTCGATCTCGGCGGCCTCGTACAGGTTCCGTGGGATGCCTTTCAGTCCGGCCAGGAAGATCAGCATCGCGGTGCCCGATTGCCAGGCGGCGATCAGCACGAGCGCTGGGACGACCATTTCCGGAATGCCGAGCCAGTCGGGCCCGTCGATCCCGATCAGGCCGAGGGCCCCGTTGATGAGGCCGAACTGCGGGTCGTACAGCCACCGCCAGATCGCGGCGACGGCGGCTTCGGCCGTCACGACCGGCAGGTAGAACGCGAGCCGGAAGAAGCCCTGTCCGCGCCGGACCGCGTCGATCAGGTAGGCCTGGACGAATCCGGTGAACAGGGCGGCCGGGACGGCCAGGACCGCATAGAGAAGAGTCACCCGGACCGAGACCCAGAAGTCGGGGTAGAGATCGCGGTCGAAGAGGATCTCCTGGTAGTTCCGCAGGCCGGTCCAGCGGGGTGCGGAGGTCATGTCCCACTCGGTGAAGCTGAGGAACAGCGCACCTGCGGCGGGAACCGCCATGAAGACGATCGTGTGCAGGACTGCTGGGGTGACGAACAGCCAACCGACGAACGCGTCGGAGCGGGCGCCCTTTCGGGCGCCCGCCTGCCGTATCAGCTCCATCCGAGGACCTTGGCAGCCCGGGTGGCGGCGGCGTTCAACGCGTCGGCGGGTGATTTGTCACCGTCCACACCCTCTTCGATGGCCTTGGCCAAGACGTCGTCGTTGACCTTGATCCACTCAGTGAGCGCGGGACGGGGACGTGCCGACTCCAGCTGCTGGATGACGATCTTCATGTCGGGGTCGCCGGCCAGCGCCGAGGTGGCAGCGGCCTTCTTGTTGACGGGGAAGTTGCCGGTGATGTCGGCGTACTGCGCGTTGTGCTCCGCGCTGGACAGGAACTTCAGCCACTTCCAGGCGCCGTCGGGGTTGTCGGCCTTGCTGAACACGACGCCGTTGTCGCCGCCGATCGTGGAGGCCTCCTCCAGCTTCTTCGGCAGCAGGGAGACGCCGAACTTCAGCTGGGGGAACTGCTCACGGATGCCCAGGACGTCCCAAGGGCCGGAGAAGGTCATGGCGGCCAGGCCCTTCTGGAACGCCTGATCGGTGTTGGTGATCTTCCTCGGGGAGCTGGCCAGCAGGGTGCGCCACAGGCCCAGCGCCTCCTGGCCTTGAGAGCTGTTGAAGGTGATCTTCTTGGTGGTCTCGTCGGCCATCGTTCCGCCGGCCGACGCGACGAAGGCGGGGAAGATCCAGGCGCCGAAGCCGTCGCCCTTGGGCAGGGAGACCCCGGCGACGTTCGGGTGCTCGCGGTAGACCTTCTCGGACGCGGCGATCAGCTCGTCCCACGTGGTCGGCGGGGTCTGGATGTACTGCTTGTTGTAGAAGAGCACCACCGTGGTCTGCTGGAGGGGTATGCCCATCAGCTTGCCCGCGACCTTGTTGGTGCCGAGGGCACCGGGGTAGTAGTCGGCCTCGTCGATCGTCCCGGCGGGGACCTCGGCGAGCTGGCCGCCGTCGGCGAACCTGGCCATCTGGGGCTGGTCGAGGTAGCCGGCGTCGGGGGCGCCGCTGCCGTTGAGCGCGGTGGCGAGCTTGGTGTTGTAGTCGTCCTTGGGGATCTCTGTCAGCTTGATCTTGATGCCGGCGTTGGCGGACTCGAAGTCCTTGGCCAGTTGCTTGACCTTGACGACCTGGTCGGGCGTCGGCTGGTAGTACCAGAAGTCCACCGTCTGCGTCGCGGCCTCCTGGCCGCCTTCGCCTCCACAGGCCGTCGCCGCAAGGGAGACCGCGAACAGGGCTGCGGCCATTCTCATCTGTGTTCTCATCTGGGATTCCTGTGGTTCGGGGCGGATCAGGAGTACAGGTTGAGCTCGTGGATGGACCACCAATTGCCGGCCGAGCCGGTCTGGACGATCCGCAGGTAGCGCTTGGTCTGCGCGGGGAAGGACACCGTGGTCGTGGCGGCACCGGTACCGGAGGCGATCGCCGCGCCCCACGACTGGGGGTCGTCGGAGGCGTAGACCTGGAAACCGCGGGGCTCATCACCGCCCGCGGAGGTGAGGCGCAGGGTGGAGAAAGTGCGGGCCTGGCCGAGGTCGACCTGGAACCATTGACCGTTCGCCTGGGCCTGGCCCGTCGACCAGCGGGTCGACTCGTCGCCGTCCAGCACACGAGCGGGCGCATCCCCGGCGGCAGACACCGAAGCGGTGGCCGTCCAGCCGGTCCGGCTGAGCACGCCGCCGGGGGTACCGGACGGGGCGGGCCAGGTGTAAGTGGCCATGGAGCGCGCCGGGAGGCTGGAGGCGAAGGCACGGTCGTTCTCCGTGACGGAGAAGGGCTGCGCCGAAGTGGTGGTGTTGAGGGCGACGAGGACACGGGAACCGTCAGGGTTGACGAAGGCGACGTTCTGGACCTCGGCGGAGCTGGTGGAGCCGACCCTGACCGCGCCCGGCTTCACGAACCTGGCGGCGTGGGAGAGGACGTAGTACTCGGCGTTGCGGGTGTACCTTGAGCCGTTGATCTCGACGACGCCGTTGCAGCGGTTGGAGCAATGGCCCTGGTGCGGACCGCCTGACGGGTTCAGAGCCAGGTTCCAGGTGATGGTGGACTCCCCGCCGTTGCGGGCGTTCTGGATGAACAGGTTCTCCGCGTGCCACATCAGCGTGTCGGCGAACGTAGCGGCGCTGTCGGTGCCGCTGCACTCGGTGAACATGACCCGCCTGCCGGCGTTGACGACCTGCTGCTGGGCGGAGACCTGTCCGCCGTAGCAGTGGAAGGCGGCGCCGACCAGGCGGGGGAGGTTTCCGACCCTCGAGAACACGTCGAGGGGGTAGTCGGGACGATCCCAGTTGTGGTCGTAGGCCCAGATCCGGGTGTTGAGCCCCGCGGCGGTGAGCTTGGCATCGAGCAGCTTGATCAGCTCGGCCTGCTGCTCGGACGACATGGCCATCGACGGGTAGCTGGTGGGGAACAGCGGCTCGTTCTGGACCGTCAGGTCGTCGACCGGGACGCCCGCGGCGCCGTACGCCTGCACGAACTTCACCAGGTAGTCGGCGTAGGTGGCGACATACTCGCTCTTGAGTGAGCCGCCGTTGAGGTTGTTCGAGTCCTTCATCCAGGCCGGTGCGCTCCAAGGGGAGCCCATCACCTTGAGCGCCGGATTGAGCTGCCTGGCCTGGCGGACGAGCGGCAGGATGTTCTCGATCTCGTCCCGCTGGACGCTGAACCGCGACAGGTCCGGGTCGGCGGCGCCGTCATCATAGGTGTAGAAATCGGCGGTCCGGTTGAAGTCGGTCGCGCCGATCGGCTGGCGCAGGTAGTTGAGGCCCGCCGTCTGAAACAGATCAGCCATCAACGCGTTACGCCGGGTCTTCGGCATGGCCGCGATCAGTGAGGCGGAGGCGCCGGTGATGGAGGCGCCGAATCCGGCCATGGTCTGGTGGGTCTCGGCGGGGGACACCACCACGTTCCGTGCCAGAGCGGTGGCGCCGAAGGCGATATCAGGCTGTCGGGCCAGTTTGGCGGTCCCGTCCGCCGTGGTCAGCCAGACCTGGACGGCCGGCGCCGCCTGAGCCGACGTGGCGTGGAGAGTAAGGGCGCCTGCTAGTACACAGCCGAGTGCCGTGGCCGTGGCGAGGCTTCGGCGGAGATGCATTGATGCTCCTCCTTCGATGGGGGGGTGAGGGAGAACTGGATGAAACATAATGAAACAATTCTGTAAAAATGTTTCGTGCCCACATGAGTACTCGCCCGGTTCCGCTCTGTCAAGAGTCCCCTGTGTACAGCCCTTGAGATCGGAGAACGGTATGCTGCGCCTGTGAAACGAAGTGATGTAACTTATGGCTAGGCGGCGCAGTGGCAAGGTCACCGTTCGAGCCGTCGCCACCGAGGCGGGCGTATCGATCGCGACCGTTTCGCGGGTCATGAACGGCCATGAGTACGTCACGCCAGAAACCCGCGCTCTGGTACAGGACGCTCTGAACAGGCTCGGAAGCACCGCCGTGATCCCCGGCTCCGCTTCGGAGGACCGCTCCGCAGACGCCGTCTACGTACGCTGCCCCTATCTGCTGACCGACTACTTCGGGATGATCGTCTCCTCGGTAGCCGAGACCCTCGACCTGCACGGCCGCCGCGTCATCCTCAGCGCAGGCGACGCGGCCCGCGAAGCGAGCGTCATCTCCGGGCTCCCCGACGACCCGGACATCGCCGGAGCGATCTTCATCGTCCCCTCGGAGACCAACGAGGAACTCGAAGAGCTACGTGCCCAGCGATTCCCGTTCGTCGTGATCGATCCGCGTCTCCAGCCACCACGCGACATCGCCTCGGTGTCGGCCTCCCATTTCGCCGGCGCCCGGAACCTCACTGCCCACCTCGTCGAACTCGGGCACCGCCGCATCGGCGTCATCGGCGGCCCTCAGGAGTGGCTGGCCAGCGAATACCGCCTCGCCGGTCATACCTCAGCCCTCGCCGACGCCGGACTCCTCACCTCCTCCGAGCTCATCGTCCGCAACCGGGAACCGGTCACCGACTGGGGCTACGACTCCGCCTGCCGCCTCCTCGCCCTTCCCGAACGCCCTACCGCCATCGTCGCCTTCAACGACAAGTCCGCCGTCGGTGCCCTGCGTGCCGCCTTCGAACACGGTCTCCGCGTTCCGGAAGACATCTCCATCACCGGGTTCGACGACCTCTACCTCAGCCTCAGCACCCTTCCCAGGCTCACCACCGTCCGCCAGCCCCTCGAAGAGATGGGCCGCATGGCCGTCACCCTCCTCATGCGTCTCATCGCAGGTCACGCCCTTGAGGCCCTCCACATCGAACTCGCCACCCACCTCGTCATCCGCGACTCCACCGGTCCCGCCCCGGACTCGCGGTAGGAGAGAAAGGCGACGGGATGACGGGAAGGCCGGCAACGAGAGCATGAGGAAATAGCACCAGGCTGATGGTGGCCTGCCTGTCGAGTGCTGGGCAAGCGCTCCCAGCGCCATCGCGTCGTTGCCCGCCATGCATCGTCAGTGACGTAGTCGATCGGCGCAGGCCCCATGGGTCCATGGGTTGGCACCCAGCGCCTCATCATCATCGAAACCGCATCGCGTCGAAGATCATGGAGTCTGATCGGCGGGGCGGGACCGCTCGTTCCGCTGTGCCCGCCTGACCGGCGATGCCGCGTTAAGATCGCGTCCCATGCTTCCGGATAATTTATGGCGGATTATCAGGATTGGATTAGTAGGTCTGGTTCTTGCGGCGGCGGTCGCGGGCCTGGTGCTCGGCGACACCTGGCTCTGGGTGGCCGTCGAATGGACGCCGCCGACCTATGCGGAGTTCTACGCTCGCGGCGGGTTTGGCACCCCGACGGTTGTGGCGCTGCTCGTGACCGCCCTGGTGAAGGCCGCGCTCCTGTGGCTGATCCTGCGTGCCCCCGCGCCGGGGCCGCTGGACCGCCGGGCGAAGGCGCTGCGCCGACTGCTGTATCTGGCGGTGGCGTACGCCCTCGTGCTGTGGTATCCGATCGGGCTGCTCCCCGACGCGGTCGAGATGGCATTCCAGCTCGCGCTGTGGACCGCGATCGACGTCCTCTACCTGCTCGTTATCCGCTGGCGGTCCCGCATGCTGCGCGCGGCGGCCGGAGCGATGTTCGCGGTCGAGCTGGCCGGGACGGTCAACGCACTGCTCGACGAACTCGACCTCCTAGAGCTTGGATCGGGCAGCATCGTCGAACTGGGCTTGATGCTGAGCGGAGTGGCGGCGACCATCATCACGGTCGTCGGGCAGCGGCGCGACGGCCGGTGGAGCCGCGGCACGCAGGTCGCCGGGTGGTTGTCGGCGGGCTTTTACGCGATGGTGATCCCGCTCAACCTTCTCTCCGAAAGGATCTTCAGCGGCAATCCGGCGATGGTGGTCATGATGGACGCGGTGGGGCTCGTCCCCATCGTGTGGATCGCGGCGACCGCCCGTGAACTGCCCGCCGAGGACCGCCCGGCGGACCTTCCGCCGGCGCGGCGGCGCGTGATCCGCGTCGCGGTGGCGGCCGTGGCTGTACTGCCGATCATCGCGATGATCCACCCGGAGCAGGCCGCGCACCTCACCTACACCGGCCGGTCTATGGGCTGCTATGACCGGCCCAGCTTCGGCGACCTGAAACCTGCGGAACGCAACGCCGCGTTCCTTTGCCGGGCGCGGAGCACAGAGGCCGGAATCCCGCCCATGTTCCCGGACAGCCTGTCGGACCAGGGGATCCTCGCGTACGGGCGGGCGCTGTGCCGTGCAAAGGACCGCGCCGAGCAGAAGGCGATTCTGACGCGGGCCGGGAGCGCGCGGCCCGCCTGGGGCGTGGACCCGTGGGACCTCGTCTACGTCTGCCCGGAGATCGTCGGTGCCACCCATCCCGAGCTGCTGCGGTCGACCACGGAGACGGAGGCGGCGAACGCCGCCTACATCGCCGAGGAGAACGCGAAGTGCCGCGACCCGTGGCCCCGGACGAAGGGTGTCGTCCAGGCCACGGCCAAATACTTCCTGTTCGTCGACGGCGATCCCGGCTATCTGGTCCACGACCCCGACGACGAAGCCGCCGACGAGGCGGCGGAGCAGGCGATGGACAAGGTCTACGACGACAGCACCCAAATAGGGGTGGCCGGCAGCGCGGCGCTCATCGGGCACGTCGAAGATGTCACTAATCTGTGCCTCACGGTGAAGGCCTTCCGCACCGCGCCGCCACAGCGGACGGCCGGGTGGGATCAGGTCAACGAGGTGCCGATCGTCAGCCGCAGCGGCCGGCTCACCGTGCCGGAGAGGGGCGAGGGCGGAGACGTGGGCGCGGGCGCCTCGATGCCGAACCTGGCGATCGCGGGAAAGGGCCGCTACCGGCTCCGTGTCTACGTGCGCGTCGGCGATGCGGGGGAGGAGCACCTGGTCGTCGTGTTCCCGGGTGCGTCGAGGAAGAGGCTCAAGCTGAAGCCGTGAGCGGTGGCGGGGCGCACCCGGCGGCGGCGGACGTGCCAGCCGCCGAGCTGGGAATCTCGCGGTGCACGGCCGGCGTCGGCCTGTGCGCAGATGATCATCCCGTGATCGCTTCGTACAGGCGTCGTGCCTGGTGGAGTAGTTGGCTTGAGCCCTTGCGCGCGGCCAGGTCCGCCAGCCCCGGCATGTCGCCTCGTGCCCCGGCCAGGTCCGCCGCCCGCACGGCGACCTTGAGCAGCTCGCCCATCCCGGCCCTGGCCTTCTCGCCGGGCCCGGGCAGCAGCAGCGGGATCGCCTCCACCAGGGCGGCCCACATCTCGGCGTGCGCCCCGGCCGACGTGACTTCGTCGAGTACGCTGGTGACCCGATTGAGCTTGACCTGATCGCCTCGGACCATATGGCCCACGGCCCGGCCGAGGTCGGCCGCCGGCAGGTCACCGTACGCGGCCAGGGTGATGATCGCGTCGGCGGCGAGCGCCCGCTGGGCGGGGAGCCGATGCCCCATGCCGATGACGATCGTGCTGGCGGTCGCGATGCCCGCGGGGCCGCCGGTGTGCGCCAGGGCGGCCACCACCTCCACCTGGCCGTCGGTGCTGTCCATGACCCACGGCAGACACGCGAGGACGTGGGCCGCGACGGCCTCACGGTGGGACGGCATGGTGGGCGGCCACCACACCATGTGTCGGGAGAAGGGGGGATAGTTGGGCTTGGGGTTCAAGGTCCAGAGTTCGGCGAGCTGCCCGGAGACCCCCTCGGGCGGTGTGAGGCTGGCATGGGCCTCCTGCAGTGACTGCTGGTAGTACTCCGGGCGGTCGAACGCCAGAAGCTCCCACGTCACGACGGGCTCGGGCAACCCGCCGTCGCGCAGGCAGGCGGCCAGCCGCCGGCCCGCATGTGACGGCAGTTTCTCCGCCCGCACCACCAGCCCGGGATCGATGTGGCGCGGCAATCGCAGCAGCGCCTGCAGGAAGTCGGACTCCAGCGGCTCGGTGTCGCCCAGCTCCTCCATGCGCGCGACCAGGGTGGCGGCGTCGACGTGCCCGGTGGGCGAGGTCGGCGTGGCCAGCAGCACGGGGATTGACTCGCCCCGTTCGAACAGGGACATGACCTCGCGGAAACGCCGCTGGACGAATCGCTGTGGGGCGGGTTCGGAGCTGGGCCAGCGGTTGCTCTCGTTCAGCGTCGCGGTCAGCACGCGGCTGTCGGTGGGGGAGACAACGGCCAGCGCGCAACGCGCCAGCAGGAAACGGATGTCCTCGTCGAAGCCGGAAATGCCGTGCGCGTACGTGTGCGCGTCGAACGGGTGCCGCCAGTTCGTCCGCCACCAGGACTGCAATCCCGCCACGACGGCGTCGCGGTCCTGGTGGGTCAGCCTGACCAGAGCGGCGAGGATGCGCTCGAACTGCGCGGGCACCTCCGGCCAGAGCGGTGCGGCCAACTCGGCGGCCAGTTCCTCGACCGAGGCGATGGGCGAGGCCAGGGCGGGCAGCGACATCACGGTCAGCGTGGCGGCGGCCATGGGCTCCGGCTGGATCTCCTCCACTGCGCCGAAGGCGGTGGCGACCCGTTCGCGCAGGTCGGCAGGCAGCCGGACGGCCGCCTCGCGGATCGCCTCCCTATCGGGCTCGGCGGTGTGCGGGGCGAGCTTGATTGCGACACGTACCGCACGTTCGCGCAGGCTAGGCGTGTCCACGTCGAAGACGGGCGCGTCCACGGCCACCGCAAGGGCGGCCGTGGACGGTGACGCGGCGGCGGTCCACTTCACCGCGGCCGCCATGTACTTCTTCTCCGGCCGGTACGCCAGCGCCTGGACCGTCTCGGCGAACAGCTCCCCATCGAGCGCCGACTCCGCCCTTTGCAGTTCCTCCAGCGCGAGCTGCACGACGGGCGAGGACGCCGATGGCAACATCCGTACGAAGTCGGCCACCGGGATCTCGGCCACCTCCGGCTCCAGCTGCCGCCACAGCGCGACGAAGGGAGCCGCCTCGGTCGCGTCGACTCCGGCCAGGAACCGGCTCGCGCAGCCGTCGATCAGCACCTGGCGCGGCACGCGGCCCGTCCCGGCCATCACGACCAGCTGCCCGAGGATGGTGCGGCTCTCTCCCCACTCCTGGTCCCAGGTCAGCCCGTCCGCCACGCCCTGAGCCTGGAACAGGCGTGGCAGCATGTGATCGAGCAGCCGATCGTCGGCGAGCACCAGGTTTCGGTTCATCCGCTGCCGCTCGGCCTTGCGCAACACCCACCCGGCCACGAACGCGTCGTTCTCCGGCGGCTCCGCGCCCGTCTCGATCACCAGTGCCGCCGCCAGATCCCAGTTTCCCAGCGCCTGTATGCGCCGCCACGTCGAACCAGTGGTCGGCCGCAGCCGCTGCACCAGGCGTACGGCCAGGTCGCGCCGCCACGCTTCCGGCCGGTCGCTCAGCACGGACATGACGCGTGCGGCGTCGGCCTCCGGCTCCACCCAGCGCAGCTCACGCCGGCTGAGCCAGCTCGCCACCTGCTCGGCCCCGCCCAGGCAGGCCGCTCCGGCCAGACGGTAGTGGGGGGCCAGCTCGCGTACCCGTCGCTCGGCCTCGAACCCGGAACGCCGGCGTTCGCCCAGATGAGCGGGCAGGTATCGGGCAACCGCGCGCTTGTCGTCGTCACCGAGACCGTTGAGGTACGTGACGAGGTTCGCCACCGAGCCTGCTTCGATGCGGTCGAGCAGCTCCTGGACGGCGTTCATGCGGGTGCCTCGCATAACATGGTGTCGATCATGGGCCGCAGCCTATTGATCGGCACCGACAATCGGGGCATTGACCGCAGCGTTAAGCCACGTTAGGCAAATAGGCTGCTCGCGCCCGCCGCGCCTGCGGACCGTCGAGAGGTGTCGGCGTACGATTGACCTGCTTCCCGTCCTGAAGGCCGAGGCTTTCTGCGGACCTTCGGTAAATGTGCGGAGCTGTCAGGGGTCTGGTCTCGCTATCGGGGCAGCAGCGCAGCGTCAAGCTCCAGCGCGTGGCGGGCTATCCTGCCTACGGGTGCGGTGGGCATAGGCCCTCAGCGCGCGGCGCCCAGCACGGTAAGGGCGGCGGCGAGTTGCGGGTCCGCCTGTCCCGCTTCCTCCAAAGCGGCACTCAGTGTCTCCTCGTAGGTGCGGCTCGCCTCGGCGTATCTAGCCCGGCCCGTCTCGGTAATGACCGTGTAGACGCCGCGCTTGTCATCCGGGCACAGATCCCGGTAGGCGAAGTCCGCCGCGTTCAGTCGCGCCACCAGGCGGGTCACCGAACTCTGGTTGAGCCCGACCTTGTCGGCCAACTCCTGCATGCGCAGTTCGCTGGTGGGGGAGGCGGCGAGGTGGCCGAGCGCACGGAACTCTGACAGGCCGATGCCATGCCTTCGCTGCAGCGCGGTGGCGAGTTTGCTCTCCACATGGGCGTGCAGCAGAAGAATGCGCTGCCAGGTGGCGGTGATGTCCGAAACGGGCGGCGCGGGGACCGGGACGGGCGCTGTGGGGGCCATGGGACCTCGTGGTTCTTGAGACTGGCTTGACAGAAGCATACATGTACATGCAACATCCTTCCCGTCGGTAAATTATTTGCACATACATACAAATAGGAGTCTCGATGGCCTGGATCTACCTGCTCATAGCGGCCGTCTTCGAAGTCGTCTTCGCCCTGGCCACCAACGCCACCGAGGGTTTCACCCAGCTGTGGCCGTCCTTGCTCACGGCCGCCGCGGCGGCCGGCGGGATCTTCTTCCTGAGCCTGGCGCTGAAGACGCTGGACGTCGGGGTCGGCTACACCGTCTGGACCGGCATCGGCTCGGTCGGCACGGTCGTGCTGGGTGCCGTGATCTTCGGCGAGGAGATCACCATCTGGAAGGCGCTGGCCTTCGTCCTGATCATCGGCGGCGTGCTGGGCCTCAAGCTCTCCGACCGCCTCTCCGCGGGCAAGCCGACCGCCGCCTGACCATCACCAACTGAGGAAACGTCATCATGGCCTGGATCTACCTCTCCATCGCGATCGTCTTCGAGATCGGCTTCGCCCTCGGCACCAACGCCACCAAAGGCTTCACCCGCCTCTGGCCGTCGATCTTCACGCTGCTGTCGGCCGCTGGCGGCATCTTCACCCTCAGCCTGGCGCTCAAGACGCTGGACGTCGGCGTCGGCTACACCATCTGGACCGGCGTCGGCTCCATCGGCACGGTCATTCTCGGCGCCCTCATCTACGAGGAGAAGGTCACCTTCGCCAAGCTCGGCTCGTTCGCCGCCATTATCGGCGGCGTCGTCCTCCTCAAGATCGCCGCGGGGATCTGATCCGCGAGGCCGAACGCCACCAACCCGCCTGGCTCACCGAGCTCCTGCACCAAGCCGTCGCCCTGGCCACCGAGCTCGGGCTGCCCGCCACCGCGTACCGCGCCGCGCTGGAACACGGCCGGTACGCCCAGGCCAGGCCACGTCATACCCAGGTCTGACGCAAAAGAGCCAGCCACGGTCCGATGCCCCAGGCGAGCCCCCACGAGAGAGTCGTGGACATGACATCCACCTTTCCCGGCCGCTGGGTCAGTGGCGTGACCATGGTCCTGGCACCGCTGTTCCTCCTGACAGGGGCCCTGTTGCGCGTGCCGTACGACTTCTTCTTCCCCGCTCAGCTCGCCGCGCACGAGAGTGAGCCCGCGCTGCTGACCACCTCCTACACCCTGATCGCGGTCGGCACGTTCCTGCTCTGGCCGGCCGTGGCTCTGCTCGCCGCCACGATCGGCTCGGGATGGGGGCTGGTGGGCGGGCTCTTCACCATGTCAGGGCTGTTCGCCCGGGTCCTACACGCGGGCGCCGACCACATGGCGTTCCGGCTGACCGACGCCGTGGGCGCGGGCGCCGCCGCGAAGGTGGTGTCCGAGACGTACGGCGCTTTCCAGCCGCTGTCGTTCCTCAATGTCGCCATCCTGGCAGGTTGGCCGATCTTGGCGTTCGGTGCCTGGCGCGCCGGAGTGCTCGGCCCGATCCGTGCGTTGGCCCTGGCGTCGGCGGCGGCTCTGCCGCTCGGAGTGCTGAAGGGCACCACACCGCTGTCCCTGGTGGCCGTGGCCGGGCTCGCGATCGCGTTTGTTTCGTACGGCTTGGCCGTACTGAACGCTCCCCCGCGGCCAAGCAGGGCGGCCGTGCTGCGATGGGTGCCCATCACGCTGGCCACGCTCGGGCTGATGATCGTGCTGGGGCAGGCGGGGTGACGTGGAACGATACGGTCGGCGCATGAAACGGCTCCCGTATGTCGTCGATCTGGTGGCAGCCGTAGCTGTGACCGTGACCTACCTGGATTTCGCGCGCACGCCCGCCACGGACGGCTTACCCGCCTACAGCGGTCCAGCGTGGCTGGCCTGGGTCGTCGCGGCGGCGGCTGGGCTGCCCATCGCGGTGCGCCGCCGGTGGCCGTTGCCGGTCCTCGGCGTCGTGCTCGCCGCCGTCACCAGCGCGTCGATCCTCGACCTGACGCGCGAGCCGTACATCTCAGCGGGGTTGGCCGCCTACCTGGTGGGGCTCGCGGAGCCTGCCCGCCGTTCCGTGCCTGCTCTGGCCATCACGCTCCCAGTGGCTTCGGCAGGGGTCTACCTCGGCGAGGCGATGATCACCCCGTCAGGCAGCGCACAGGACGCGGCCGGGCTGATCGCCCTGGTGCTGATGGTGATCGGCGGCGCGTGGACGGCTGGGTTCACCGTCCGCTCCCGCCGAGCGGGAAGTCGTCGGAAGGCCGAGCACGCGCTGGTGGCCGAGCGCCTGCACATCGCGCGCGAGATGCACGATATCGTCTCGCACAACCTCAGCCTCATCGCCGTCAAGGCGGGCGTCGCGGCGCATGTGGCAGCGGACGACCCGCAGGAGGCCAGCACCGCGCTCAAGGTCATCGAGGAGACCAGCAGGTCGGCGCTGACCCAGATGCGCCGCGCACTCGGCGTCCTGCGCACCGACGGCGCCCCGATGGGGCCGGTGCCCGGCGTCGAAGGGCTGGACGGGCTCGCGGAGGAGACGCGCCGGGCAGGGGTCGAGGTCGTTTTGAAGGTGCGTGGGCTGGCGGGCCTCAACGAGGGCACGCAGCTGACGGTCTACCGAATCGTGCAGGAAGCACTCACGAACGTCGTCAAGCACGCCGCCCCGACCCGCTGCATTGTCACCGTGACGGCCCGAGGCGGTAGCGCCGCCATCGACGTCGTCGACGACGGGCCCGGCGGCCCACGCCGCAAGCTCCCAGGCGGGCACGGCCTGATTGGCATACGGGAGCGGGCCCTCATGTACGGCGGAACCTTCACCGCAGGCCCACGCGAGGAGGGAGGCTTCGCTGTGTCAGTACGGCTTCCGCTCCAGGGGGAAGGCAGTCCGTGAGCGGCGTCCGCGTTCTGATCGCCGACGATCAGGCCATGGTGCGCGGCAGCTTCCGCGTCCTCGTCGACCACACACCCGGCTTCCAGGCCGTGGGTGAGGCGGCCACCGGTGTCGAGGCTGTCGAGCTGGCCCGCGAGCACAAGCCGGATGTCGTTCTCATGGACATCCGGATGCCGGACGTGGACGGCATCGAAGCCACCCGCCGCATCTGTGCCGATCCGGCGACGGCAGGCGTCCGCGTGCTCATCCTGACCACGTTCGACCTCGACGACTACGTCTACGCGGCCCTTCGAGCGGGAGCCGCAGGTTTCCTCCTCAAGGACACCCCTCCGGCTGAGGTGCTCAACGCCATCCGTGTGGTCGCCGACGGCGACGCACTGCTCGGACCCTCGATCACCCGGCGGCTCATCGCGGAGTTCGCCGGCCGGCCGCAACCTGGGCATCGGCTGGTCAAGAGCCTCGACGGCCTTACCGGACGCGAGCGGGAGGTGCTCGCGCTGATCGCCCACGGCCTGTCCAACACCGAGCTGGCCGAGCACCTGCAGCTGAGCATGGCCACGGTCAAGACGCACATCGGCCGGCTGCTGGCCAAACTCCAGGCGCGCGACCGCGCCCAGCTGGTGATCATCGCCTACGAGACCGGCCTCGTCTGACCAGCCAGGGCATGCGGCCTGGTTGCCGTGGCAGATCTTGTGGGCCAGTCGGCGCTGTGACTCCTGCACGCTCAGCTGCTGCTGCGCTGGGAGGGGTTGTCGATCGGGTGGAGCACGCTGATCAGGTTCAGGGCCACCTGAGACGTTCGCCGCGCGGCCCCGGAGAAAGACGGATTCACCGTTATGGTTCGCCCACGAGCCGTGGGGTCGAGGGAACCGGCGTCTGCCAGGTTTTTCCTGTCTTCTGATCTGCAGGATCGGGGTCTGCTATGTCGAGGCGGCGCGCAGCGTCGCGGCCACGGTCACCGCATGGTCGGGGTCGGCCATGACCTGACCCCCGTGGACCAGGGCGAAGTGGGTGCTGTAGGCGGCTCTCCTGGCGTCGGGTGACAGGGCGTGGCGTACTGATATCACCGCCTGCCGGCGCGGCCGGACTGCCTCCAGCTCCGCTTCGCCCGGGCGGTGATGCCACCTGCAGCTCGGGCAGGCCGGCATGCCGGTCGCGGTATCGATGGAGCAGATGGTGCGCCTGCTGTCCGGGGAGCGGTGCGGATCCGCAGATGGGCCGGCCATCCACCCGCCCGTGGCCCCGTCGATCGGATGGCCGGTCAGCTCCGACTCGTAACCGCGGATGAGCTCGGCGAACGGGGCCGCCGAGCTGGTCGAGACGCTCTACCGAGGGCTGGCCGACAACTCCGTCGGCCGGGTGATCGAGAACCTGCTGCGCGCTGACCTCACAGTGCGCCCTTCAGCGCTCGTGCCTGCCGGCGCCAGAACTCCCGCGAGACCTCGGCCTTAGGAAATACCAGGTCGAAGCCGTGGAAAGCGCCGGGGATGACGTCGAGGTCGCAGGGGACGCCGCTGTCACTCAGCCGGCGCGCGTACTCGACGTCTTCGTCATGGAAGAGATCGAGGGTGCCGACGCCGATCCAGGCCGGAGGAAGACCGGTGAGATCCTCGCGGCGGGCTGCGGCCGCGTACGGGGAGACGTCCGGGCCCGCGACGGCGTCGCCGAGGTAGGACGACCAGCCGTATCGGTTGCTCTTGGGCGTCCAGACGCGCACCTTGAGGGTGTCCAGGTCGGTTCTCGTCGTCGTGCACCCCTCGCACCGCCGATCGCGATGCGATCGATGTCGATGTGCAGGTCGCCCGCGCGCTCGGCCAGTCCACGCAGCGCGGCGTAGGCGTCCTCGACCGCGGCGGGCGCGGGATGGTCCGGCCCCAGCCGATAACGAACCGCGGCGACGGTGATGCCGAGCTCGCGGGAGAAGGCGATGTTCGTACGGTCGTCCTGCTCGGGTGCGCCGAAGATCAGTCCGCCTCCGTGTATCCAGAGCAGCGCCGGAGCCGCTGCCTCCAGGCCGGTCGGCTGGAAGGCGCGAACCGAGACGGGCGGTGCGCCCTTGGGCCCGGGCACGACGATCTCCTGAACCGTGACGTCCGGCCCTGGATCGGTCGAGCACCACTTCACGCTCCGCACGATGCGCGACGACAGACGTCCGTAGGACACATTGGGGATAAAGCGACCTCGTTTGAGATCGGGGTGGAAGGCACTCATCGGGTCCTCGTTCTTTCCCTCATCGAGGGTGTATGGAATCGTCTGGCCACCCTGCGGGTGGTCGGCGTCGAGAGTGGGGACGGTTGTGAAGCCGGTGCGCCACCGACGATCGCGCGGCTCTTGCGACTGCCGCGGCTGTACCGCTCGGTCAGATCTTGGTCTTCTCGCGGACCCACGCGCCGATCTGTGCGATGGCGGCGTCGGTCTCCGGAATCCGGCCGGCTCCGTAGACGTACGAGTGCTGGCCTCCGGGGACCACAACGGTCGCCGTGTCGATTCCGGCGTCCTTGACGCGGGCGGCGAACTCCTCGTCCTCGCCGGCGAGGACCTCGTACGTTCCCCAGGAGGCGAGGGTGGGGGGAAGACCGCTCAGGTCCGCCCGGTTCAGGTTGATCCGGGTGTCCGTGAACTCGATGCCCGTGCCGCCGATCCAGGCATCCCGGAAGAACTCCAGCAGTTCCTTGCTGAGGATCTTGTCCGTCCCGGCGTTGGTCGCGATGGTCTCGTTGGCGATCTCGAGGTCGCACCAGGGGGAGATCGACACGATGGCGCCGGGCAGGGGCTGCTTCTTGTCGCGGAGGCGAAGCGCCAGGGCGACGGCGATGAACCCGCCGATCGAGTGGCCGATCGTGATGATGTTTCCCGGCGGGGGCCCCGGCGGCCTTGGCGATATGGCCGGCGAGCTTTCGGTCGACGTGTGCTGACGCCAGAACGGAGCCCCCGGCGTGAGTGTGCAGGAGGACGTAGTCGGTGTTGGCGTCGACGGGTTCGCACCAGATTCCCAGGACGCCACCCGCGTCCACCTCCCGATAGGTGACGCCCTCCGGCTCCCGGGCCGCGAGATGGACTTGCTCCGCCTGGATGCGCGCCGCATCCAACTCGGACGGCGGATTCGCCCCTGTGGCCAGCCATTCCGCGAAGTGGATCGCTTCCGGGCTCAGTTCAACAGCAGCGTGCTCAGACATTTGGTACCTCCATGGGGCCATTTGGCATACCGGCCCGCCAGGACCGGTATCGCCGGGGTTTGTCAGGCGGTGTGGGTGGGTAGTCGGTGTGGCCGATCTCGTCTGCCACGGCGGTGGTGACCTCGACGGCGAAGCGGATGCGGTTGTCGAGGAAGCCGCCGACCTTGTTCGACCGGACCAGCTTCTGATCGGTGCGCGGATGGCGTCTCAGTTGTGCTGCTCGGCATCCAGGAGTGCGAGGGCGTTGCGGATGCCCTGTTCGAGGAGTTGGTCGGCGAGCTGCCGGTCGGTCAGGGCGCGGGAGAGTTGTAGTGTCCCGGCCAGCATGCCGAGGAGGCCGAGTGCTTTCAGACGCGCCGACGGTGGATCGTGGGGTGCCAGGCGGGCGGCGAAGTCGTCGATGAGGACAAGCGCGCCGTCTGTGTATGCCTGCCTGGTGGGATCCGTGGAGCGTGCGATCTCGTCGAGCAGGGCGGCGTTGGGGCAGCCGTCCTCGATGTTGTCGCGCTGCTCGGGGGAGAAGTACCACCGCACGATCTGTTCGAGTCCGGCACGGCCGGGCGCTGCCTGGGCGACGATGTTGGCGTGTTGTGCGCGCATCTGGTCGGCGACCGCGGTGGTGACGAGTTCGTCCTTGGAGGGGAAGTAGGTGTAGAAGGCGCCGTTGGTCAGGCCCGCGTCCTTCATGAGGGTCGCGACTCCGGAGCCGTCGATGCCGTCCCGCTTGAGCCGGCGACCGGCCGTCGCAATGATCCGCTGCCTGGTCTCCTGCTTGTGTCCTTTCGCGTACCGCACCATGCGTTCCTCCATCGCAGCCGGGGCTAGCGCTGCAGATACCGCCCCGGCCAGGTCACTGTGCCGCGTTGGCCAGGAGAGCGGCGAAATTGATCCTCCCGGTCTGCAGTTTCGCGTCGTGGGGCTCGGGGACCCCGCCGTTGGTGATGTACAACCGGTCGCCGCGAACCGCCGTCGCGGAGGGCGAGGCGAGACCGTCCGCACTGGTCAGAACGGCCTTGTAGGTGCCGTTCGGGTAGACCACCACGACCCTGTCCGGACCGTTCTGCGAGGAGGAGCCGTTCTGCGCCACGAACACCACATCCGACCACGGGGTCAGGAAGCTGAGATCGTCGATGTTGGGCAGGCCGCCCGCGACAAGGCGGATGGGACCGGCCGCGCCGGTGCCGGTGACCGGTACCCGCAGCAGTGTTCCCTTGTTGAAGTTGCTGACCCACAGTGCGCCGTTGTGGAACCTGAGCCCGTTGGCACCGATCGGCAGGGCTTCGGTCGGCACCGGCGCGAGAGCGGCATCGGTCAGCCACGGGGTCACCGATCCGCCCGAGACCGGAACGGACCAGATGAGGCCCTTCAGGCTGTCGGCGATGTAGAGGGTGCGTCCGGCCGGGTCGATGGCCAGCCCATTGGGGCCCGCGTCGGCGGGCAGAGCGGCGATGCGCTGAGGGGTACCGTCCGGACGCAGCGTGTACACGCCGTTCCTGGCCGCGTTGCCCGGGGCCCACACGCTGTAGTAGACGGTGCCGTCACTGCCACGGGTGTTGCCGCTGATCGCCTCACCCACCTGCCCGGTGACGAGCACCGTGCGGCCTCCGGACGCGGAAATGCGCATTAGCTGCGGCCCATGGGTGCGCTGGCACACCGCGCAACTGCCGAGCATGGAAAGGATCATTGAGCCGTCGGGGTTGACGGTGATGTTCTCGGGGATCTCGCCGACGGCATAGTCGAACGTCGCCACGGTCCGAACGTCGGTGACAACGGATCCGCGATACGCGTGTCCCGTCGCTGCGGACGCGGACGGCGCCGACCCTAGGACGGCCGCCGCCGCGGTGACCGCCAGCGCGATTCCGACGTTCTTCTTCAGAAAACGCCTTGCGCTCGATGCACTGCGCAGGGCCGTTTGCTGACGTTGCTGCTGCATGACTCTCCTCGGCAAATCAACGAGTGACTGATCAATGGACTTTCGGCAACATCACAGATGTCGGGTACATCGGAGGTCAGGCGGGCATGCGGTTGTTCTTGCGGATCTGCTTGTCGAACGTCCTGGCGGGGACGAGGCGGCGCGCCGTGGTGACGCGTGAGGCCAGCGGGCCGGCGGTGTAGCGCAGCTTCGGCTTCTTGTCGGTGGCCGCAGTGACGATCGTCTTGGCGACGACGGCGGGGTCGTCGCCGTCCTTCATCGCAACCGCCAGCACCTCGTCGAAAACGCGCCGTCGCTCCGCGTACAGAGGCAGCGGGGTGTCGGGCTGCGCGGCGTTGGTGTCGAAGCCGGTCTTGGTATAGGCGGGCTGGACGAGGAGGACCCGGACGCCGTGCTCGCGGACTTCGTGGTCCAGCGACTCCGAGTAGCCCTCGATGGCGTGCTTCGACGCGACGTAGAGGGCCATGAAGGGCTGGGGGACGACCCGAGGACGGACGAGATGTTGATGACGCGTCCGCCACCCTGGGCGCGCATGTGCGGTAGGACGGCCTTCGTCATACGGATGACACCGAGGAGGTTGATGTTCAGGACGTTCTGGGCCTGGGTGACGGAGTTCTCCTCGACGGCGCCCGCCGAGCCGATACCTGCGTTGTTGACCAGGACGTCGATGCGTCCGAACCGGTCAATCACCTCTCCGACCGCGGCGGCGGCCGAGTCGTCACTGGCCACGTCGAGATCGAGGTACGTCACACCGGCGGGCGGGGTGAGCCCGGAGGTCTTGCGGCCGGTTCCGATCACCTCGAAACCCGCCGCGGCGAAGGCGCGGGCCGTCTCCTTGCCGATCCCCGATGAGGCACCTGTCACGAGCACCACCGGCCGAGTTGTCCCCATCACGGACTCCCTTGGTTTTGTATTACGTTCGTATGGCTTACGTTCGTACGACCATATGATGGTCGTCGGTCGATGGCAAGTGGTCACGTCCGGTTGATCGTTCCTGGGCGAGCGCTGGTGGTGGCTGCAACGCAGGCCGGACTATCTGGACCGCAGATGGTAGCCGCCACCGATAAACACGCTCCGTGACGGGATCATCGAGAGTGAGACGGAGCCCGTAACGATCAATTGCGGTGACTGAGCGTTTCAGAGGGCGTTACGCGAGTTGATGTCCGCTTCGTCGCTTGCGCTGGATAGTGCAGGCTGGTCAGGGCAGGGTTCGCCGGGCTACGGGAGCGGTTGAGCGAACAAACCCGGCTCGTTCTCCACGAGG
>NZ_JBQQBQ010000059.1:0-56533 GCF_052245915.1 Nonomuraea sp. 10N515B | reverse complement strand
GGCCCGCACCGCGGCGCAGCAAGTGCCGGGCAGCGCCGCTGACGTGCTGTGCGAGCTCGCCGTAGGTGAGCTCGCACAGCGGCCCGCGCAGCGCCACCCGGGCCGGGCGTGCCGCGGCGTGCCGCAGGATGTGGCCGGCTACCGGCACCGGCCCGCCTCAACGCTCTCGGCCGGGCGGGCGCCTCGCCGCACCCCCTCGGCCGGGCGGGGGCGGCTCAACGTGTCCCGCCGGCCCGCAGCCGCTCGCGGTACACCGTCGGCACCGCGTCCGGGTAGGCCCGCTGCGTGCCCCTGACCACGACCGCGGCCAGCACCGCCTTGATCAGGTCGCCCGGCAGGAACGCGGTGGCGAGCAGCGCCGTCGTGCCCAGCGACGCCCCCGTGACCATGGCCTGCACGGGAATTCCGAACAGGTAGATCACCCCGACCCCGCCGACCAGGCACGCCAGCACGAGCTGGACGATCCCGGGGTTGCGCCCCGCCCGCTCGACGAGCCAGCCCGTCAGCGCCGCCCCGGGGATCCAGCCGATGAGGAACCCGGCCGAGGGCCCGGCGAAGACGCCCAGCCCGCCGCGCCCGCCGGACAGCAGCGGCAGCCCCGCGGCGACCAGCACGAGCAGCACCGCGACCGCCAGCGCGGCCCGCCACGTGCCGAGGATCGCGCCCGCCAGCATGACGCCCAGCGTCTGCAGCGTGATCGGGACCGGGTTGCCGAAAACGTTGAACGAGCCCGGGAGCCCGAGCACGGCGATCAGCGCGGCGAACACGGCCACTCTCGCGAGGTCCCCCGTGGGGAACACGCGCTTGCTGTCTTCATTCTTCATGAGGCGATCCCACAACACGTCGGCATGCTTCACGCATGGAGGTATCCCACAACTTTCCGGTCGATCGTCTGCGAGCGAACGATACTTGCCGCCACTCGAGCCTCGGTCAAGCGCAGGGCGTGGGCCACGTCCGCGGTGACGGCGGAGGTCTCGGTCGTGGTGTAGCCGTCACGCAGGGAGGCGTCGAGGTCCTTCAGGCCGTTGCCGCTGAGCGTGATCACCACGCGCAGGCCCGGCTCCAGCAGGCCACGCGCGTGCTGGTCGAGCAGCCCCGCCACCCCCGCCGCCGAGGCGGGCTCGACGAAGACGCCGTCGCGGCGGGCCAGCTCCCGGTACGCCGCGAAGATCTGCTCGTCGCTCACCGCGGCGATCAGCCCGCCGGACTCCTCGCGCGCGGCGACGGCGCCGTCCCACGTGGCGGGGTTGCCGACGCGGATCGCGCTCGCCTCGGTCCGCGGGTCGGCGACCGGCGCGCCGTGGACCAGCGGCGCCGCGCCCGCCGCCTGGAAACCCCACATGCGCGGCAGCCGGGTCGCCACGCCTGCCTGCCGGTAGACGCGGTAGCCGCCCCAGGTCGCGGTGATGTTGCCGCCGTTGCCCACGGGCAGGCAGTGCACGTCGGGCGCGTCGCCCAGCGCGTCCACGACCTCGTAGGCGACGGTCCGCTGCCCGGCCAGGCGCAGCTCGTTGCCGACGGAGTTGACCAGCGCGACCGGGTGGTGGCCGGCTAGCTCGCGGGCGACGCGCAGGCAGTCGTCGAAGGTGCCGTCGATCTCCACGATGCGGGCGCCGTAGCGTACGGCCTGGCTCAGCTTGCCCAGCGCGATCCGGCCCTTGGGGACGAGCACGGCCGCGGACAGGCCGGCGCGGGCGGCGTAGGCTGCGGCAGAGGCGCTGGTGTTGCCGGTGGAGGCGCAGATGACGGTCTCGGCGCCCCGCTCGGCCGCCGTGCTGATGGCCACGGTCATGCCGCGGTCCTTGAACGATCCGGTCGGGTTGGCGCCTTCGACCTTCAGCCACACCTCGCAGCCGGTGAGCGAGGACAGGTACGCCGAGCGCAGCAGCGGGGTGTTGCCTTCGTTCAGCGAGACGGCCGGGGTGTCGTCGGTGACGGGCAGCCAGCGCCGGTAACGGCTGTCGATCAAACCATGCCAGGTAGTCATGTCCGCACCGTAACATTCGTTTCGTTAAGGCGCATAAACGAGGGTCTGATGTAACATATGTCATCATGGAGAACGATCCGGTGGCGAGCCGCCTCAGCGCCGTCTACTCCGAGTTGCCGCCCGGCGAACGCGCGATCGTGCGGGTGCTGCTCGACGACTACCCGTTCGCGGCGCTCGGCTCGCTGCGGGCGCTCGCCGAGCGTGCGGGGGTCAGCCCGCCGACGGCCTCGCGGCTGTTCGACCGGCTCGGATACACCGGGTTCGCCGAGTTCCAGGCCGCCGTCAGAGACGGGGCACGGGACCGGTCGCGGCTGCTGGAATTCGTCACCGCGCCGGAGGCCGCCAAGAGCGCCACTCACGAGAGCGCGCCCGGCGCTGAGGCGGCCACACCCGCCGAGACCGGGCCGTCCGAGCTGCGGCGGGCCGCCGACGACCTGCGCTCTGGACTGGACGGCACGCTTGCGACTCTCTCCGAGCCCCTGCTCACGGCCGCGGCGGCGCTGGTGGCCGAGGCCCGCACGGTGTGGGCGCTGGTCGGGCCGCTCAGCGAGTTGGCCGCCGAATACTTGATCCGCCAGCTCGCCAGTCTGCGCTCCGGCGCCCACCGGGTGCCCGAGCCGCCGCAGGCCCGCGCCCGTACCCTGCTGGACCTGGGGCCCACTGACGTGGTCGCGGCCTACGACTTCCGCCGTTACTCCCCCGCCACCGCCCGGTTCGTGCAGGCCGCCCGTGCCCGGGGCGCGCGGCTGCTGCTCGTCACCGACGCCTGGGGCTCGCCGCTGGCCTCACAGGCGGAGGTGCTGGTCAGCCTGCCGCGCGAGGCGGCCGGGCCGATCGCGCCGCTGGCACACGAGATCGCCGTCACCGAGCTGCTGCTCGTCGCCACGGCCGCGCGCCTGTCCCCTGCCCAGCGTCTGGCCGACCTCGACGCGCTCACGCAGAGCCTGGGATGAGCCGCTTGTAGAAGAAGCTGCAGTCCCGCAGCGTTCCGTCAGGGGATCCGGCGTACTCGGGGACGATCCCGTAACGTGTCCAGCCGCCGGTGAGGTAGACGTGCTCGGCGGTGCTGCCGGTCTCGGTGTCCAGGAGCAGCAGATCGGCCCCCGCCTCCAGGGCGGCCTGCTCGGCGGTGGCCAGCAGGGCACGCGACAGACCCCGGCCGCGGGCCTCGCGGTGCACCATGAGCTTGACGATCTCGCCGCGGTGGCGGGCATTGGGTTTGGCGGCCAGGGCCAGGCTGACGGTGGCGTTGATGCCGCCGCCGTCGCGGCAGACCCACACCATGAGGCGCCCGTCGGCCACGGCCGGGGCCTGCGCCCGCCACCAGGCGGCGGCCGCCTCATGGTCGAACGGCGCCAGGAAGCCCACGGAGGCGCCGTCATCCACGGCGTCGACCAGGAGATCGGCCAGCTCCTTCAGGCCGGCGTCGAACTCCTCGGCGGACAGGCGGTCGATGGTGTGCATAGGAGATCCCTCGGCTTTCACGGCAAGCGGCGTGTGACGGTTCACGGCAGGACGATGAGCAGCGCGTAACGCGCCGGGTCCGGTCCCGGGCAGCGGAAGCGGGAGGCGCCCCAGAGCCTGAAGCGCAGGCAGTCGCCGGGTACGAGCGTGTGCGTGGCGCCGTTCGCGGTGATCTTCACCGTGCCCTCCAGCGCCCAGATATGCTGCTCGAGCCCCGGAACCGGGGGTGCGTCGTAGGCGATGTCCGCGCCCGGCCGCAGGACGCCTTCGACGACCTCGCCCCGCAGGCCGGGGTGCGGCGGCGACACCGACCTGCGGACGAAGCCCGACTCCTCGTCCCGCCACACCGGCTGGGCCTCGCCCCGCAGCAGCTGCGGCGGCTCGGACTCGACCTCGGCCAGCAGCCGCGACATCGTCCGCTCATACACCGCGCAGAGCTTGTTGAGCAGCGCCGCGGTCGGGCTGATCTCGCCGCGCTCCAGGCGCGACAGGGTCGAGCGGCTGATCGCGGCGCGGCGGGCCAGCTCATCCAGCGACCAACCGCGCTCCACGCGTAGCTCCGCCAGCCGTTCGGCCAGCCGGGTATCCAGCTCCTCCGTCTGTCTCATATCCGGGAATATATCCCAAATACGGGACAGCGCGTGATTCCCGGAACCTACGCGCCGTTGAGCAGCGGCACGAGCTGCTCCTCCTCGTAGTCCAGGTGCGCCTCGAGCTCCGCGGTGAGCCGGCTGACCTCGCGGGACAGCTCCTCGGGAGCGACGTCGTCGGCCGCGAGGAGCTCCTGGAGTTGTTCGAGGAGTCGCTGGACGACCAGGTGCTCGGCCCGCAGCCGCTCGAACACCGCGGCCAGCTCCGGGTGACGCCCCTCCATCGCGGGGAACATGAAACCGTCCTCGCGCGAATGGTGCCCGTGCAGACCCTGGCACATGGTCAGGCAGTTGACCCGCAACTGCGCCGTCAGAGGGGGCCCCGAGGAGCCGATCTCCTTGCGGATCACGGCCAGTTCCTTGCGGAAGGCGTCGTGGATCTTCTTGAGGGCGTCGCCCATGCGCCCGGCGGGCGGCCCGTGGTCGATCGGGACGAGCGCGACCACCGGCAGGATCCGGCCGGAACCGGTCTGGTACGTGCCCCAACCCGGGTCCTGCTCGACCGCGCGGGCGAACAGGCGATCCCGTTCCTCGCCTTCCAGGACGACCGCTTTGGCCTGGTAGGTGAAGCTGCCGTCCTCCACGGTGACCTGCGGGTTGGCGCGCAGGTTGTGGTACCAGGCCGGGTGCGCGGGCGCGCCGCCGGCCGAGGCGATGATAAGGATGCGCTCGCCATCGGGCAGGTAGCCGAGCGGGGTCGTACGGCGTGCGCCGGTCTTCGCGCCGACGGTCGTCAGCAGGAGCAGCCTGGCTCCCTCGAAGGGGCCGCCGACCCGGCCCTGGTTGGCGCGGAACTCGTCGATGATCTGCTGGTTGAAGTCAATGGGCATGCGTGTTTACTCCAGGGCGGGGATGTGTCGATGACAACGAAAACCCGCGCGGAATGCCGAAGGGAACGGCGGGTCGACTACACCGCCGAAGGCATGGGACGACGCGCGGGGGCTGCGTGCTCAGGCACGACCGATGAAGGTAGTCACGGTGTCATCCCCTTTGATTCGGCGCCTCCATGCCACCGCCGTCCACCCGGTCGGCGTCACGCGACGCGACCGCTATTACACGATCTACCGCGAAAACTGTCAAGCTCGTCGTACCCCGTACCGGACTCGAACCGGCGATTTCCCGGTTGAAAGCCGGGCGTCCTGACCGCTGGACCAACGGGGCGCGCATGCGTACGTCCGGCGGGATTCGAACCCGCACCGTCCGGTACCTGAGACCGGTGCCTCTGCCGTTGGGCTACGGACGCTTATATTTCTGGCGTGGACCGACGGGATCTCGAAACCCGAATTCCTGCTTGCAAGGCAGGTGTGATGCCTTTTCACCATCAGCCCGAAGATAAAGAGAAAGGCCGCCCGGACGTGTCCCCGGCGGCCTTCGGATCCTCCTCCGCGAGGATTATCCCGAGGCCGGCCCGATAAGCGCGAAGCCGAACACCGCGGCTCGGCGGCACAGACGCCGTTCCCGCTCCAGTGCACCGGCTGCGTAGCACATGACCTGGCCCTTCTTGACATTCCTGCGTTCGACGTGAACCACGGTAGCCCCGGTATTCCGCGAATGCCACTTATTTATTGTCGACCCGGTGCCTTGCGGTCACGACACCGTGCCGTGACCCGGCTTTTGCCGCCCTGCCCCGGGAGTCGTCGCAGTCACCGGGTTATATTTGAATATTGGGAGGAAACCATCCTCATCGGGGGTTCGCGATGGTTGGTGACCTGTCGCGGCGGCTTGTCGCGGAAGCCATCGGAACGATGTTGCTCGTCCTCTTCGGCGCCGGCTCGGTCGTGGCGGCCCTGGTCTTCGGCGACGGTCAGCTGAACTATGCCGGGCTCGGCTTCATCGCGCTGTCGTTCGCCGTGGTCGTCGCGATCGTCATCTACGCGTTCGGCAACACGTCGGGAGCCCATATCAATCCCGCGGTGACCATCGCTCTGGCCGCGGGGCGCCGGTTCCCGTGGGCCGAGGTGCCGTTCTACATCGTTGCCCAGCTCGTCGGCGCGTTCGCCGGGGCGCTGCTCATCGTGGGCGGATTCGGCCGGCGCGCGATCGATCCGGGCGGTGTCGGGCTGACCCAGCTCGGCGTGGGCGTGAACTATGCGCAGGGAATCTTGCTCGAAGCACTCGGCACGTTCCTGCTGCTGCTCACGATCATGGCGATGGCGGTCGACCGCCGGGCGCCGCCCGGCTGGGCCGGGCTGATGATCGGACTGGCGGTGGCGGGCGAGATCTTCGTGCTGGGCCCGTCGACGAACGGCTCGGTCAACCCGGCTCGAACCTTTGGCCCGTACCTGGCCAACAGCTTGTTCGGCGGCGACACGCCCTGGGCGCAGATTGGTGTCTACCTCGCCGGGCCGATCATCGGCGCGGTGCTGGCGGTCGTCGTGTACGACGTGGTCGCCCGCCCGGCCCGCGACCTGCCCGAGACGGCCGCGCAAGGAGCAGCCGGGGAGATCACGGGTGCCAGGGAGCCGCGGGCCGAGGCCGTCCGGCAGGAGCTCGCCGGTCAGGTTCCCGGGGCCCGTGCGCCGCAGGACGACCAGATCAGGGACCGCGTGGGACACGCCCGCAGACGCTGGCGTCTCGGCGGGAGGAGGTGATCCATGAGTCCGTGACCGACCGTACGTCCGCCACTTCCGAGCAAGGGAGAGATCGCCATGCCTGGCAACAGGGGAGTCACATATGAAGGCCCAGGCAAGGTCGAGGTACGCGAGACCGACTATCCCGAATTCGAGCTCAAAGACGGCCCGGGCGTGAACCCGGCCAACGTCGGCCGCAAGCTGCCGCACGCCGCGATACTCAAGACGGTCGCGACGAACATCTGCGGCAGTGACCAGCACATGGTCCGCGGCCGCACCACGGCGCCCCCGGGGCTGGTCCTCGGTCATGAGATCACCGGTGAGGTCGTCGAGACCGGTCCCGATGTGGAGTTCGTCAAGACCGGCGACCTCGTGTCCGTGCCGTTCAACATCGCCTGCGGCCGCTGCCGCAACTGCAAGGAGGGCAAGACCGGAGTCTGCGAGAACGTCAACCCGGACCGTCCCGGCTCGGCGTACGGCTACGTCGACATGGGCGGCTGGGTCGGCGGGCAGGCCGAGTACGTCCTTGTTCCCTACGCCGACTGGAACCTGCTGAAGTTTCCCGACAAGGACCGGGCGATGGAGAAGATCCTCGACCTGGCCATGCTCGCGGACATCTTCCCGACCGGGTTCCACGGCTGTGTGAGCGCGGGGGTGCAGCCGGGCTCGAGCGTCTACATCGCCGGCGCCGGCCCGGTCGGGCTGGCCGCGGCCGCCTCGGCGTTCCTGCTCGGAGCCGCCGTGGTCATCGTCGCGGACCTGAACAAGGAGCGCCTCGACCAGGCGCACAGCTTCGGGTGCGAGACCATCAACGTCGCCCTGGGCGAGCCGAAGGACCAGATCCTGCACATTCTCGGCGAACCGGAGGTGGACTGCGCCGTCGACGCGGTCGGTTTCGAGGCACGCGGCCACGGCCACGAGTCGGAGGTGGAGCGTCCCGCCACCGTGCTCAACTCGCTCATGGACGTCACCAGGGCGGGTGGCGCGCTCGGCATCCCGGGCCTGTACGTGACGGGCGATCCCGGTGCGGCGGACGAGGCCGCCAAGCAGGGGTCGCTGTCCATCCGGATCGGCCTCGGCTGGGCGAAGTCACACAGTTTCGTCACCGGCCAGTGCCCCGTCATGCGGTACAACCGCCAGCTCATGATGGCGATCCTGCACGACCGGGTGCAGATCGCGAAGGCGGTCAACGCCACCCCGCTCCCGCTCGACCAGGCGCCGCGGGGATACCACGAATTCGATGAGGGGGCTGCCCGCAAGTACGTGCTCGATCCGCACGGCATGCTCAGCAGAACGTCCTGACCACACGGCCGCCGGCGACCCGCGCGCCCTGCGGGTCGCCGGACGTCGAGCGACACATGACGCAACGTCTCGTCTCGTCAGCGTGGTAGGATGCCGGGCATGCCCAAGCAGCCCGACCCCGCCCGCCGCAACGAGCGATCCCGGCAGGCCATCCTCACCGCCGCCCGCGAGCTGGTCTCCGAGCTGGGATACGCCAAGCTGTCGATCGAGGCCATCGCCGCACGGGCCGGTGTGGGCAAGCAGACCATCTACCGATGGTGGCCCTCCAAAGGAGCGGTGATCTTCGACTCGTTCCTGGCGCTGAGCGAGGTGGGCCCTGAGGAGAGCGTGGCGCTGCCGGACACGGGCGAGCTCGAGGCCGATCTCAAGGTCGTGATGCGCGCGACGGTGGCCGAATTCGCCGATCCGGCGTTCGAAGCGCCCATCCGGGCGCTCAACACCGAGATCATCAACGATCCCGCCCTCGCCGCCCAATACCGCGAGAAGCTGGCCGGCCCGGTCGACGAGGCCAAGAAGGCCCGGCTGCGCAGCGCGCAGCGGGTCGGGCAGATTCGCGCGGACGCCGACCTCGACCTGGCGCTGGAGCTGCTGTACGCCCCCCTCTACCAGCGCTGGCTGCTCCGCTCCGGCCCGCTGACCCCCGAATACGCCGATGCGCTCGTCGACCTCTTCCTCCAGGCCATGAGACCCCCGGTTTGACCGTGACGCGACGTCAACGTCTTTACTGATGACATGCGGATCGGAGAGCTCGCCGCGCTGCTCGGAGTGTCCACCCGGACGGTGCGCTACTACCACCATCAGGGCGTCCTGCCCGAGCCGCCCCGCCTGGCCAACGGCTACCGCGAGTACGGCATGCGCGACGCCATCGCCCTGGCCCGCGTCCGCCGCCTCGTCGCGCTCGGGCTGAGCCTGGACGAGGCGCGCGACGTCATCGCCGAGGACCGGTCCAGGGAGCTGCCCGAGATCCTCGCCGAGATCGACGCCGACCTGGCCAGGCAGGAGCAGGAGATCCGGGACCGGCGGCGGCGCCTGGCCCAGGTGCTCCAGCTGGCCGAGGCCGGGACGCTGGGCCCGCAGGACACCGCCTCGCCCGATCTGCTGGCGTTCCTGAAGGCGGTCGACCTGCCCTCCTCGCAGGCGGCGGCCTGGGATCGCGAGCTGCTGGTGCTGATGGACACCGTGGCGGCGGCGCCCGAGCGGAAACGCGCCTTCACGATGCTCGACGCGCTCGCCGCCGATCCCGAGCTGACGGCGCGCGGCCACGAGTTCTACCGCAGGCTCGACGAGCTGGCCGGCGCCGAGCCCGACGACCCGCGGATCGCGCCGCTGGCGGCCGAGCTCGCCGAGTACAGCCTGCGGCACCTGATGAGCAACGGTGCGCCGATCGGGCCCGAGTGGGACGCCGAGACGATGGAGCCGTTCCTCGACGGGCTCGCCCCCGCCCAGGCGGAGGTGATACGGCAGGTGGTCCGGCATATCGCCGGCCACTGAAAGCACCCTCCTGCGCCCGACATACCGCGGACATACCGCGCACCTCTAAGTTGGCGTGCATGTCACCCTCGTGGCGGCGGCTCGCCGTCCTGATTCTGTTCGCCGCGTTCCTGGTGCCGGCCCCTCCGGCCGCCGCGGCCGCGTTGTCCGACGCAGGCTTCTTCGGCAGGTGGAGCGCCGGAGCCTGGACGGTGGGGCCGCGACTGAACTACGCGCACGCGGGCCTGAAGCCCGTGGAGAGCGCGGTGATGGCGGGCGACTACGCGCTGGCCAAGCAGCGGCTGCTGGATTACTACCGCGCGCGCCCGGCCATCGAGGCGGGCGGCTTCTCGCACACCACCTGGCCGGGCGCACTCGAGCTGACCGCCAGCCACATCTGGACGCTGGGATCGGGCGAGGCCTACATCAAGACGCTGACCTTCGGCCCGGGGGAAAAGACGGTCACGGCAGACGTCACGAGCAGCATCACCAGCGGCAAGCCCGGATTCTTCCTGATGAGCCGCTACAAGGACGCGGTCATCGCCCTCATCAACAGCAGGAGCAAGGGGTCGGGCAAGCCCACTCTCCGCCTGACCCTGGCCGACGGGTCGGTGAAGACCCTTCACCCCACGCACGACACCTACATCTGGGCGGCCCACCCGGACAGCGTGTACGGCACCAAGTACTACATGCAGGTCAGCGACCAGGGCACGGGGCCGTTCACCGGCGAGACGCGCAAGGCGTACCTGCGGTTCGATCTCGGCGGCGTCACCGGCGTGAAGAAAGCGGAGCTGACGCTGACCGGCACGGCCGACACCGCGAAGGACATCATGCTGTACGGCAACGCCGCGACCTTCGACGAGGCCACCCGCACCTGGTCCCACACTATACAGAACACGTTCTCGTGGGAGGGCGACCCCGGCGGCTTCGACTGGAAGCTCCCCGGCGGTGCCGACATCGCCGACGAGGAGTATCTCTACCAGCTGCCCCGCTTCTACTTCGCCGGCCCGCTGGCCCTGGAGTACCAGAAGACGGGCAACGAGCAGTACGCCCGCACGCTCATCGGCCTGATGACCGACTTCATCAAGGACGCCGACGCCTACGACGCCGATCAGGGCGCCGGTTCCTACCCGGGCGACCTGCACGCCGCGCGGCGCCTGCACAACTGGATCGCGGCCTACGAGATCCTGCGCAAGAGCCCGTCGCTGACCGCTGACGCCAACGCCGCGATCCTCAAGACGATGAACCGGGCGGGCCTGTACCTGCAGGAGAACGTCAACGGCTCGCCGAACAAGATGCAGTCGCAGAAGATCACGCTGCTGCACAACTCTGTCTACTTCCCGGAGTTCCGCGCGGCGTCGGCGTGGCGGACCGACGCCGCTGACTTCCTCTCGGCCCAGCTCAACGACTCGACCTACGCCGACGGCGGCTACAAGGAATCCACGGACGCCTACCTGCGGGGCTACCTCAGCCAGTACGTGGACGTCGTCGCCTACATGCAGCGCAACGGCATCGCGTTCACCGCCACCGCCAAGCTGCGACAGTTGGCCCGCTTCCTCATGGACCAGAGCTATCCCAATGGGTACGGCCCGGCCTACGGCGACAGCGACGCCCTCGACCTGCGCAGCACTCTCAGGAAGCTGGGCGAGCTGCTCAACGACTCCGAACTCCTCTACGTCGGCACCTCCGGCACGTCGGGCGAGAAGCCGGCGCACACCTCCGCCCTCTACCCGGACACCCGGGTCGCGGTCTCCCGCTCCGGCTGGACCGCCGACGACTCCCACCTCCGGATCAACGCCGACCGCGGCAACCACAGCCACCCGGACGAGCTGGCGATCACCGCTTATGCATACGGCCGGCCACTCCTGCCCGACATGGGCACCTTCACCTACAGCACGGACGCCCACGCGCAATGGCTGCGGAAAACCACGGAGGCGCACAACACGATCGAGGTCGACGACAAGCCGCAGACCTCGACCGCGGCGGGCGCGATCTCGCCTCTGATCACCAACCCCGCCTTCGATCTGATCGGCGCGTACACCGACAGCTCCGCCGGTGTTCGCCACGAACGGTCCGTCCTGTCGCTGCACTCGGGCCTGTGGGTGGTCTCCGACCGGCTCAAGCCGGTGAACACCGCCGCCACGCACCGCTACGAGCAGAACTGGCACTTCGCCTCGGACGCCAAGCCCTCGATCCGCTCCGGGACGGAGGCCACGACCACCGCCTTCGCGACGGGCGCGAACCTCACGATCGTCCCCGCCGACCCGGCCGAGGTCGCCTCCACCCTGCGCGACGGCTACTACGCGCCGCGGTTCTACTCGGTGGAGAACGCGAAGTACGCCTCCTACGTCAAGACGAACGCCACCGGCCAGAAAACCTTCGACACCCTCCTGGTGCCGTCGAAGGGTGCGGCCGACACGTCCGTGACGGTGGAACGTCTCCCCGTGGGCACCATCCCGTCGTACCAGGCGACAGCTCTCAGCTTGAACGGCGGCGCAGGGGTCTACTACAAGTCCTGGACCACGAAGGCGCCGCGCGCGTTCGGGTCCTACACCTTCGACGGCAAGCTGCTCTACGCCGACGCCGGGTCGATCGTGATGGTGGACGGCTCGTCGGTCGAACGTGCCGGCGCGACCCTGGTCAAGGCGCGGGCCGCGGTCAAGGACCTGGCCGTGACCTTCGGCGGGGACGGCACCGTACGCATCGACGGCAGCGGGCTGACCGCGAGCACCGACCCGGCCGAGGCCGTCGCGATCGCGGCGCCGAATGCCGCCAAAGTGATCCTCAACGGCACGGTCGTTCCCTTCGAACGCGCGGGCGCGCTCATCTACGCGGCCGCCTGAAGGAGAACTCCGGCCCGGATCGTCGATCTGCCCGACCTGCGGTAGGCGTCCGCCGCCGCGCCGGCCTCGGCCAATCCCCGCGCCCCTGCTCCGCGACTCTCATGAGGCGCGGGCAGGGGCACGGAAGGTGGCACACACAGCGCGGCCACGGCCAGGGCCCAAGGGTGGGCGACGCGCTATGCGCCGTGGATCAGACCACCGCCCCGGTGCCCGTACGGTCGCGTGGCGCGGTGCGCCCGGCCGGGGGAGCGGGTGGGCGGCGGTCGAACCGGGCCAGTAGCACGGCCGCAGGCCCCGCCACGAACGCCGACGACAGCGTCCCCATGAAGATCCCGGCCACCAGCGCCATGGCGAAGTCCCGCAGCGAGTCCCCGCCGAAGACCATCAACGCCACCAGGATGAACAACGCGCCCAGCCCGGTGTTGACCGTCCGCGGCAACGTCTGCACGATCGCCCCGTCGACCGCCGCCACCAACCCCCGCTGGGAGGTCCACAATTCCCGCACCCGGTCGAACACCACGACCTTGTCGTTGACCGAATACCCGACGATCGTCAGCATCGCCGCCACGAAGATCCCGTCGATCGGCTTGCCCAGCCACGCGAACAACCCGACCACGACGGTCACGTCCACCAGCAGCGCCAGCACCGCCGCCGCCCCGAACGTCCACCGGAACCGGACCGCCAGATACACCAGCTGCATGGCCACGGCCACCCCGAGCGCGACGAGGGCGTTACGCCGCAGCTCCTCGCCCAGGCTGGGCCCGATGAACTCCTCGCGCGTCTTGCTCACCTCGCCGCCGTGAGGCTCCAGTGCCTGCTCGATCCGGGCCGCCTCCTCCAGCCCGAGCCGCGCCGCCCGTACCGTGACACCGTCGTCCGTGGACTGGACCACCGCCGCGGGGAACCCGGCCCGTGCGACCGCCTGCCCGGCGACGTCGGCGGGGACCGGCTTGGACGTGGCGAACTCCACGAGCCGCCCGCCGGTGAACTCCACGCCGACGTTCAGCCCGCGAACCAGCAACCCGGCCACGGCCACCACCGCCAGCCCGCCGGCGATCGCCAGCCACACCCTCCTGGCTGCCATGAGCCGCGGCTTCCTGCGCGCCAGCCAGGTCCTGACCACACCCTGCGAGGCCAGCCCGGACGCGCGCGGCCCGATCCTGCCGATGACACCCTGGACGAGCACACGGGTGATCAGCATGGCGGAGATCAGCGAGGCGAGCACGCCGATCGCCAGCGTCACGCCGAAGCCCTTGACCGGCCCCGAGGCCAGCCAGAACAGCAGCCCGGCAGCGATCAGGGTGGTGACGTTGGAGTCGGCGATCGCACTCCACGCGTTCTTGAATCCCAGGTCCAAGGCTCGCCTCAGCCCGCGCCGGGAGTCGTGCTCCTCCCTGGCCCGCTCGAAAACCAGCACGTTGGCGTCGATGGCCATGCCGATCGCCAGCACGAACCCGGCCAGCCCGGGCAGCGTGAACGTCGCCCCCATCGCCACCAGCGCCGCGTAGGAGATCAGCCCGTAGCAGGCCAGCGCCACCGCCGCGAGCAGCCCGGACAGCCGGTAGACCGCCACGATGAACACCGCGGTCAGTACGAGCCCGGCCACCGCCGCCTTGGCGCTCGCGTCGATGGCCGCCGCGCCGAGCGTTGCTCCGACCGTACGCTGCTCTACCAGGGCCAGCGGGACGGGCAGCGCCCCGCCCTTGATGAGCACGGCCAGATCGCGGGCCTCCTCGTGGGTGAACGACCCGGTGATGTCCGCGCGGGCGCCCGGGATGCCGGTACGGCACGGGATCGACGGGTCCAGCGGCGGCGAGGAGATGATCTCCGCGTCGAGCACGATGGCGATCCTGCGCTTGGGATCGCCCTGCGGCTCGCACGCCGCCGCCCCGGTCAGCCGCTGCCAGGCGTCGGCGTCGCGGAAGTCGATGGTCACCCACCAGCCGGGACCACGCTGGGGATCGCTCTGCTCGACCGCATCGGCCACGCCGTCGCCGGTGATGGCCGCGGGACCGAGCGTGAGCAGATCGCCGTTCTCGTCGCGTACCCCTGAAGGATCGCCGGCGCCGAGGACAGGATGGAAGGCCAGCTGCGCGGTCCGGCCGATCACCTCGGCCGCCTGGCGCGGGTCGAGTACGCCGGGCGGCTCGACGATGATCCGTTTCTCGCCGGAGCGGACCAGGGTGGGATCGACCACGCCGAGTGCGTCCGCCCGCTGGCGGAGCACGTCGAGGGCGCGGTCGGTGGCCGCCGCGTCGGCCTTGACGGTCGGCGAGTTCTTCGCCTCGAACACGAGCTGGGTGCCGCCGCGCAGGTCCAGGCCCAGGCGCGGCGCGGTGGTGAGGGCAAGTGCTAATGAGATCGCGATGACGGCGAGCGCCGCCACCGCACGCCAAACAGGCGCACGGTACATGAAGCCTCCACAGGCTCAGATGTGCAGAAAGGGAATCTCAGAACCCTGTGGAGGGAGGCCCGCGCGCCGGCGCCGCAGCGGGCCGGCGGCCGGCCGGAGCGTCCGTGCCGGGACGCGCGACGACGGCGGCCCACGCGGCCGTCGGGTACGGAAGGCCGGACGGGAGCACGGCGGGGCCGGCCGGACCCGCCAGACCGAGCAGGCCGTGCCGGACCTGCATCGCGGTGTGGCGGTAGGGCTCCTGACCCAGCCCTTGCTGCTCCTGCGCCTGCCAGGCCGCCACCACGTGCGGGGTCGCGCCGTGGTGCGAGGCGGGCTGGGCGTGAGAGGTCGCGGGCAGGAACCAGGACAGCAGGAGGAGCAACGCGGCAGAGAGCCTGGTCCGCACCGTCCCCTCCCCCGGATCGCCCTGCCCTTACCGTAGCGCGCCGGAGCGGCCGGGAAGAGTGGAGCCGGTCTTCTCGCGGGACGATTAGGACGCCCTTTGCGGGGAGTCCGCCCGGAGGGGCCACGAGCCGGGGTGCGTGGAGGCACGGGCCAGGCGTCGCGGATGAGGGTGACCACCTCCCCGGGCGTGAACTCCATGGCGTTGTCGCTGATCTCGAAGCAGCATCGGTCGGGATCCGGTGCGGACCGAACGCGGTCGCACCCCGGCGGCCCTCCCCGCCATCCCACTCACGCCGAGGGCCAGGCGGGCCATCCCGGCCTCGCGCAGGGCGCCATCGGATACCCCGCCGCCCCGAGGACCCCACACCCGGACCGGTTTCCGGGCGGCCGAGGCCCGTTTCATGGACGGCCCGCCACGACGGTGCTGATGATCGCCGGCGGCATCCTCGCCGTCCAGTGGCTGTGGTCCACACTCTGGCTGCGGCGATACCGCCAGAGCCCGCTCGAATGGCTCTGGCGCTGGGCCACCTGGGGGCGCCGCCCGCCCCCCTGCACCTCTCTTAACAAGCGCGGCAGGACCGACTACGCCGTCGTCCGGAAGGAGTGGGCCGCCCGGCCCGGACCGCCGACCACCAAGCCGGCGGCGTGAACCCCGTGCTCCGTCAGGTCGACTCGAGCCGGGGCGCGTCGATGGTGAGCCACAGGCGCAGCAGGTGGCGGCGGCGCTCCGGCTCCGGGTGGTCCTCGTAGGCCGTGCGGCTGTGCAGGACGACATGGTTGTTGAGGAACTGCATGTCGCCGGCCCGTAGATCCATGGTGAGGGCGAAACGTGGGTCGTTGGTCAGCCGGTCGAGGAGGTCCATCGCCTCCTCCTGCGCGTGGGTGAACGCTGGCACGTGGGCGCCGCGCTGGGCCGAGCGCAGGTAGTCGGGTCCGTACGAGACGGACAACCGGCCGCCCGTGTGGGGAACGCAGATCGGCTTGGTGAAGAAGCTGTCGGGGCCGTCGCCGGTGCGCCGGTCGTGCCACCACGGCTGGTAGAGCAGCTCCGCCAGGTCCGGACGGGTCCGCACCAGCTCGTTGTGCACCGCCACGGAGCTGACGATGGCGCTGAGGCCCCCGGCTTTGGCCGGCCGCACGCACAGGAGCGCCACGATGTCGGTGGGGTCGCTGTGGTAGCCGAGCCGCCCGCTGTGCTCGTAGCTCCTGGTCCGCGCCTGCGCCGGGTCGGCGCCCGTGTCCCGTACGTGCATGAGGGGTGCTTGGTCCGGGCCTTGCGGGACGATGCCGCCGACGTGGCACGCGAGGCCGAGTGCGGCGATCTCGCACTGCCGCTCGCTCATTCCTTCGGTCGGCACCCCCTGGATCAGCACGAACCCGCGGCCGTCCACGAGCTCCTCGCGCGCGCCCCGCAGGACGGGGCCGAGCGTCGGCAGCGGGAAGCTCTCGCGGGTGATCTCGCCCGGCGCCGCGCGTACGGCGGCCATCACTTCCTGCCGATGTCCCTCGTCGAGTGAGACCCGCCAGGCGTCGCTGTCACGGATCTCCGCGCCCAGCCACTCCCCCGGTCCCAGCACCTGCGCGATGGTCATCGTCCACGCACCACCTCTCCGTCAGCGATCTGTGGGATCACCATCCCGCCCGCCGGCGCCTGTCGCACCCCCTCATCGCCCACGGCGGAACGTCTTCACCCACAGCGCAAGCGCGGTCAGGCCAAGGAGTCGATCCAGCGTTCGAGGCGGTGGCCCTCCATCTCCATGAGGGCCGGGTCGCGGAAGGTGTTGGTCAGCAGGGAGATGCCCTGGTAGGCCGCCATCAGGGCGACCGCCAGCTCGCGTGCGTCCTCGCGCCCCATGGCGGCGAACTGCCGCTCCATCCAGCCGAGCAGCTCTCCCATGACCTTGGCGATCGCGCGGTCGAGGCCGTCGTCGCGTTTGTCGAGCTCGGTGGCGAGGGTGCCGGTGGGGCAGCCGTACTTGGCCGCGAGGTCGCGCTGCTCGACCCAGCCGTGCACCAGGGCCTTGAGTCGCTCCTGCGGGGTGGGGAGTTTTTCCAAGGTGGCGATCATCGATGCGAGGTGGTGGCCGTGCGCGGCGATGGCGGCCTCGATGAGCTGGTCCTTGGTCTTGAAGTAGTAGTAGACGTTCCCCACCGGGACGTCGGCCGCGCGGGCGATGTCGGCGAGCGTCGTCTTCTCGACTCCCTGCTCGTGCAGCACCCGCACGGCGGCGCCGGCCAGGCGGTCGCGCTTCCCCGACCGTGTTGAGTTAGTCACCTGACTCACTATAGACAAGCACCCCGGTCGCTCGCTATGGTCTCGGGACTAAGTCAGTCAACTAACTTACTCCGCGGAGGCAGAGAGATGATCGTTGTCACGGGTGCGACGGGCAAGGTCGGTGGAGAGCTGGTCCGGCTGCTCGCCGCCGCGGGCGAGCAGGTGACCGCGGTCTCCCGGCGGCCCGCGCCGCTTCCCGAGGGTGTCCGGCACAGTGCGGGCGACCTGGGCGAGCCGACCGGCTTGAAGGCCGCCTTCGACGGCGCGGACGCGTTGTTCCTGCTCGTCGCCGGGCAGGAACCGCGGGCCGTCCTGGAGGCCGCCGCGGTCGGCGGGGTCCGGCGGGTGGTCCTGCTCTCGTCGCAGGGCGCCGGGACCCGGCCGGAGGCGTACGGCCACCCCGTGGCCTTCGAGGAGGCTGTTCGCGGGTCGGGGCTGGAGTGGACGATCCTGCGGTCGGGCGGTTTCGACTCCAACGCTCTGGCGTGGGCCGAGCCGATCCGCGCCCACCGTACGGCGGCCGCGCCGTTCGGCGACGTCGCGCTGCCGACCGTCGACCCGGCCGACCTCGCGGAGGTCGCGGCCGTGGTGCTACGGGAGAGCGGGCACGCGGGACGTACCTACACACTCACCGGGCCGCAAGCGGTGAGCCCGCGCGAGCGTGCCGCGGCGATCGGGGCGGCGCTGGGCGAGGAGGTGCGGTTCGTGGAGCAGAGCCGGGAGGAGGCGCGCGAGCAGATGCTGCGGGTCATGCCGGAACAGGTCGTCGAGGGCACCCTTGCCATCCTGGGCACGCCGACCGTTGAAGAGCAGCAGGTCAGCCCGGACGTGGAGCGGATCCTGGGCCGTGCGCCGCGTGCCTTCGCCGACTGGGCCGCCCGCAACGTCGCCGCCTTCCGATGACCGCCCCGCCTCGAGTCCTCACCATGAGCAGCCCGACGGAGCCCTCACCATGAGCGGCCTGGCCGGCTCGGTGGAGTCGTTTCTGGCCGAGCCCCGGGTGGCCACGCTGACGACCCTGCGGCCCGACGGGTCCCTGCACGTCGTGGCCGTGCGCTTCACCTGGGACCGCGACGCGGGAACGGCCCGCGTGCTGACCGTCGCCGCCTCGCGCAAGGCCCGCAACCTGGCGAGGGGCGGCCGCGCCGCGCTCTGCCAGGTCGACGGGTTCCGCTGGATCACCCTCGAAGGCACCGCCACGGTGTCCGACGATCCACGCCGGGTGGCCGAGGCCGCCCGCCACTACCGCCGACGTTACGGTTCGCCGCCGCCGGCGCCGCCCGGCCGGGTCGTGATCGAGATCGCGGTGGACCGCACCATGACACTCAACACCTGAACGGATCCGACATGCCTCTCCAGAACGTGCTCGACTCCACCATGCACTACCGGGAGCTCGGCGCCGGCGCGCCGATCGTCTTCCTGCACGGCAACCCCACCTCCTCCTACCTGTGGCGCAACGTCATGCCCGCCGTCGGGCACGGCCACCGCCTGGCCCCCGACCTGATCGGCATGGGCGAGTCGGGCAAGCCCGCCATCGACTACACCTTCGCCGACCACGTCCGCTACCTGGACGCCTGGTTCGACGCCCTCGACCTCGACGACGTGGTGCTCGTCGGCCACGACTGGGGCGGCGCGCTGGCCTTCGACTGGGCCGCCCGCCACCCGGGCCGAGTGCGCGGGATCGCCTTCACCGAGGCCATCGTCAAGCCGATGAGCTGGGAGGAGCTGCCGGAAGGCGGCCGCGAGCTGTTCCGGGCGATCAAGACCGAGGGCGTGGGCGAATCCATGATCCTCGACGACGACGCCTTCCTCCGGCGGGGCCTGCCCACCACTGTCACCACCGTGCTGACCGAGGAGGACATGGCCGCGTACACGAACCCGTACCCGACGAGGGAGAGCCGCCTGCCGCAGCTGCGCTGGGCCCGCTCGCTGCCGCTGGGCGGGGAGCCGGCCGACGTCGTGGCCTGGATCGAGGCGTTCGACCGGTGGCTGGTGACCAGTGCCGAGGTGCCGAAGCTGCTGATCGGCTTCCGTCCCGGCCTCGGGACGATGTGGACGGACGAGACCCTCGCCTGGTGCGCGGCCAACGTGGCAGCACTCGAGATCGTTCAGCACGAGGAGATCGCCGGGCACCACACGCCGGAGGACTGGCCCCTGGTCATCGCGGCGGACGTCGAGACCTGGCTGGCCAAGCTGCCGTCAGCCGGCTAGCTGGAACTGCCAGATCACCATCGACGGCGTCCCGGCGACGGCCGCCCGCGCCGCCTCGGGCACCATGTCGCTCAGGACCCACGGCCACAGGTGCCACGGCCCCAGGGTCTCGGTGGCGGGCGGCACGGCCTCGTCCCCGGCGTGGAGCGGTGGCTCCTCGCAGCGGCGTACCTGCAGGCCCGCCGCCAGCGCGGCGCGGATGTAGTCGCCGATCAGATGGCGGTATGTCGCGACCCGCGCCGGTCGTCCGTCGGCCAGACGTACGGAAGGACTGATGCCGCGTGCCACACCTTCGGGATGCACGTCCGAGATGACCACGTGCCCGCCGGGCCGCAGCACCCGGGCGAACTCGGCCAGCACCGGGTCCAGCTCGGCCACGTGCGTCAATGCCAGCGAGCAGACCACCAGGTCCACCGCGTCGTCGGGCACCGGCAGGAGACGCAGGTCGCCGAGGTGAAACTCGCCCTGCGGCACGCGTTCGCTGGCCCGGGCCAGCATGTCGGGCGAGCTGTCCACGCCCAGGACCTGGTGTCCGCGACCGGCCAGGTAGGCCGAGAGGCGCCCCGTGCCGCAGGCGGCGTCCAGGGCGACGCCCGCCGGCAGCGCGTCGACGATCTCGTGGACGATCGGCTCATCGATGTCGAACGCCGAATTCGGGCCGTCATATGTTGTCGACCAGATCTGGTAGCCCTCGACGGTGTCCGCTCGGACGACGTCCACGGCGGCGTTCGCCAGCGTGTCGTCGTCGAGGAGCTTGCGGATCTCGGTGAGGCGCGCATCGACGAACCCGCGGTCGTGCTCGCCCGTGAAGGACCGCAGCAACGCGAGCCCTTCCATGCCGAGCACGTAGGCCAGGGGATGCTCGTAGATCACCCGTATCAGGCTAGTGAGGCCCGCCATGCCGCGGCCAGCGAATTATCGCTCCCGTACGGTGAAGCGGACCGGCATGTGCTTGATGCCGTTGATGAAGTCCGAGCGCATCCGCTGGACGGGACCGGCGTGCTCGGCCGACGGGAAGCGGCGCAGCAGCTCTCGGATCATGCAGCGGATCTGCATCCTGGCCAGCCCGGCGCCCAGGCAGAAGTGCGGCCCGCCGCCGCCGAACGTCACGTGGTCGTTCGGGCTGCGCCGGATGTCCAGAACGTGGGGGTCGGTGAAGACGTCCTCGTCGTGGTTGGCCGAGGCGTAGAAGGTGACCACCTTCTCCCCCGCGGCGATCGGCTGTCCGTGCAGCTCGGTGTCCACGGTCGCGGTGCGCCGGAAGTTGTGGATCGAGGAGCCCCAGCGCAGGAACTCCTCGGTGGCCGTGCGCCACAGCTCCTCGTCGTCGATGCCCGCGGCCAGCTCACGGTAGCTGCCGGGATGGCTGATCAGGGCGTTCATGGCGTGGGCGATGAGGTTGCGGGTGGTCTCGTTCCCGGCCACGAACAGGATCACGAAGAACATGCCGATCTCGTCCCTGGTCAGCCGGTCTCCGTCCACCTCGGCCTGCACCAGCGCGGTCAGGATGTCGTCGCGCGGGTGCGCGCGCCGCTCCTCGACCAGCTCGTCGCAGTACGCGAACGCCTCCGCCGAGGCGATCTCGCCGTCCTCCGGCGTGGTGCGGAAATCCGGGTCCTGGAAGCCGACCATGCGGTTGGACCAGTCGAAGATCCGGGCGTGGTCCCGCTCGGGCACGCCGACCAGGTCGCAGATCATCTGCAGCGGCAGGTACTGGGCCACGTCGCCGACGAACTCCACCTCCCCGCCCTTGTCCAGCACGCCGTCGGCGATCTTCTCGGCGCGCCGCTGGATCTTCCCCTTCAGCTGGGCGATCATTCTCGGCGTGAAGCCGGCGCTGACCAGTTTCCGGTAGCGGGTCTGCTTGGGCGGGTCCATGTTGAGCAGCGTCAGGCTCGCCAGGGCGATGAACTCGGGCGTCTGGGTACGGATGAACGCGGTGCCGAGCTCCGTGGACCACGTGTGCGCGTCCCGGCTGATCGCCTTCACGTCCTGATATCTCGTGACGGCCCAGAATCCGGTGTCGCCCGGCACCTCGTGCCAGTGGACCGGCGCGTTCCGCCGCAGGTAGGCGAACTGCTCATGCGGCACCTCGCGTTCCCAGGTGTCTTCCAGCAGGTCGATCTGCATCTGACCCTCCTTCTCCGGGCTTCTACGACAGTCCGAGCAGGTCGCGTAGGTTCTCCACCACGGCGCGGGCCTCGACCGCCGGCGGGTCGAGCCGGTGTTGCACGGCGCAGCCGATGAGCATCGCCAGCACGCCGGCGGCCGTCTGCTCGGGTGGGCGGCGCAGCGGCACCCCGGCCGCCGCGGCCCAGTCGGACAGCCCGTCGGCGAGCCGGGCGCGGACGTCGGCGTACCGCCTGGCCAGGGGCTCGCCGATGGCGGGGTCGCGGGCGCCGTGCAACCACAGCTCCATCTCCAGCAGGAGCCACGGCGCGCTGCGATCGCGGGTCAGCACGCCGAACATGGCGGCCAGGCGCTCGTCGAGCGCGCTGACCTCCTCGAACCCGGACAGCAGCTCGGCCGCGGCCTGCTCCTTCCACACCTCCAGCAGGGCCAGCAGCAGGCCTTCCTTGCCGCCGAAGTGGTCGTACAGCGCGCCCGTGGTGCGATCGGCGGCGCCGGCCACCGCCTCGGCGGAAACGGCGTGAAATCCCTTGCGGGCGAACAGGTCGGCGGCCGCGTCGATCAGCCGGATCCGCGTCTCGGCCCGCCGCTGGTCTTGCGTACGTCCCACCTGGGCCTCCAGGTGCTCATCGGCCCGTCAACATATATCCGCTTCCCTATATATCTCTTGAACGAGCGCTTGGTCAACAGGTGCCGCGCGTGCTCTTCGGCACCACCTGGGACGTACACGTGCTGGTGGAAACGCCTATTGTCGTGACCTGAGTGTTGAAGGAGACGACGAACGATGCCACGCACCTGGCTGACCGAACGGTTCCAGCTCGACGTGCCACTGGTCGGCGCCCCGATGGCGGGGGTGAGCGACGGGCGGCTGGCCGCGGCCGTCTCCGCCGCGGGCGCGCTCGGCATGTTCGGCGTGCCGGCCACGGCCTCGCCCCCATGGATCACCGAGCAGGCCGCCGTCGCCGCCGGGAGCGGCCGGCCGTACGGGATCGGGCTGATGGCCTGGGCGCTGCCGGACAATCCCGGCCAGCTGGACGCGGTGCTCGCCGCCCGTCCCAGCCTGGTCTCCGTCAGCTACGGCGACTTCGCCCCCTACGTCGAGCCGTTGCGGCGGGAAGGGATCACCGTCGCGGTCCAGGCGGGCACCACGGACGAGGCACGCGCGGCCGAGCAGGCCGGCGTGGACGTGATCGTGGCCCGCGGCGGCGAGGGCGGCGGTCACGGCCGCGACGAGGTGGCCACACTGCCGCTGCTGCAGAGCGTGCTGGACGCGGTCGGCGTCCCGGTGCTCGCCGCGGGCGGCATCGCCACGGCCCGCGGGCTGGCCGCCGTGCTCGCGGCAGGCGCGGAGGGAGGCTGGGCCGGCACGGCGTTCCTGGGCTGCGCCGAGACGACCCTGTCGGAGCCGGCCCGGCAGCGGGTGCTGGACAGCGGCGAGACGGGGACCGCGTACGGCCGGGTCTTCGACGTCGCCCAGCGGCTCGCCTGGCCACCGGAGTTCGGCGGGCGCGCCCTGCGTAACGCCTTCTTCGACCGCTGGCACGGCCGGGAGTCGGAGCTGGCCGCCGACGGCGCGGCACAGGCCGAGCTGGAGGCCGCCCGCCGCGCCGGCGACTTCGACACCGCCTACGTCTACGTCGGCCAGGCCGTGGGCCTGGTACGCCGGCCGCGCACGGCCGCCGACGTGGTCGGCGGCTTCGCCGCCGCCGACGAGCTGCTGGGCCGCTTCAGCGGCCCCTGACGGCCCGGTCAAGAATCGCCGCAGGTCAGCGGTGTTTATCCTGGCCGGAACGGCTTGGTCGGAGCAGGATGGATGTCGCCATGGCCACACCTGAGAGCACGTCGGTCATCGTGATCGACACCGAGGGCACGGTGATCGGCTGGACGCCGGCCGCGGAGGCGCTTCTCGGCTACCGCGCGGCCGACATCCTCAACCGTCCCGGCGCGCTGCTGCTCACGGCGGAGCGCGCGGCGGCCTGGGACGCGGCGTACGACGGACAGGAGGACTGGTCCGGCTTCGGTGTGGCCCGCCACCGCGACGGCACCAGGATCCTCGTGTACGTCGAGGGCTCCCGGCTGATCACGCCGGAGGAGAAGGCCGCCTGGCTCGTCGCGGTGACGCCGGCGACCGCGGGAGCCTCGGGACGAGCGTCCTCCTGGCTGGAGCCGCTGCTCACGCGTACTCCGGTGGCCGTGGCGATCTGGGACCGCGACCTGCGCTGCGTGTGGCTGAACGCCGCGGCGGAGCGCCTGCGGCCGGTGTTCCCCCATTACCAGCTCGGCCGCTCGCTGGCGGAGCCGCTGCCGGGCTTCCACACCGAGGCCGCGCGGGACGCGATGCGCAAGGTGCTCTCCAGCGGCGTTCCGCAGCTCGACCGCGAAGCCCGCTGGAGCTCGCCGGACCAGCTCGAGGATCGCACGTTGTCGACCTCCCTCTTCCGGCTGGAAGGCGTGGACGGCCGGCCGCTCGGCGTGTGCACGGTGGCCATCGACATCAGCCACAGCCGCTCGCGCGATCGGCTGGCCCTGCTCCGCGAGGCCAGCGTCCGCATCGGCAGCACGCTCGACGTCGGCAAGACCGCGCAGGAGCTGGCGGACCTGGCGGTGCCGGCTCTCGCCGACTACGTCACCGTCGACCTCGCCGCATCGGTCCTGCCGGACGCCGAACCCCTGCAGCGGCTGGCCGCCACGGAGGTAAGCATCCCCGTGTTCCGCCGTGCGGGCGTGGCCTCCATCCACGAGGGGATGCCCGAATCGCTCTGGTCGCGCGGGCAGGCCGTGTTCGTGCCCCCGTCGTCGCCCTTCACGGAGGTCCTGTCCTCGGGCCGCGCCCACTTCGAGCCCGTGCTGGACACCGCGCCCGGCACCTGGCTCGACCAGGACCCGGACCGGGCGAGGATCATTCGCCGCACCGGCATGCACACGCTGATCATCGTCCCGTTGAAGGCCCGCGGCGACATCCTGGGCATCGCCGTGTTCGTCCGCAACGACAATCTGGAGCCGTTCACCAGGGACGACCTGCTCCTCGCGGAGGAGCTCGGCGCCCGTGCCGCGCTGAGCCTCGACAACGCCCGCCAGTACACCCGCGAGCGCACCGCCGCCCTCGCCCTGCAGCGCAACCTGCTTCCGGGCTACCTGAACGGCGGTGGCGCCGTCGAGGTGGCCTCGCGCTACCTGCCCTCCGACGTGCACGAGGGTGTCGGCGGCGACTGGTTCGACGCGATCCCGCTGCGGGACGGCCGGGTCGCGCTGGTCGTCGGGGACGTGACAGGGCACGGCATCAACGCCGCGGCGACCATGGGACGCCTGCGCACCGCTGTACGCACCCTCGCGTACATGGGCCTGCCTCCCGACGAGCTGCTCGCCCACCTCGACGACCTGGTCGTGCGCCTGGAGGAGGAGGACGCCGGGCCCGGCAGGCTGCCGCTGGACACCACGGGAGCCACCTGCCTGTACGCGGTCTACGACCCGGCCACCGGGCGCTGCGCCATGGCCGGAGCCGGGCACCCGCCGCCCGCCATCGTCGCCCCGTCCGGCGAGGTCGCCTTCCCCCGCCTGCCCAGCGGCACCCCGATCGGCCTGGGGCTCGGCTCCTACCGGTCCCTCGAGGTCGAACTCGCCGAAGGCAGCATGATCGCCCTGTACACGGACGGCCTGATCGAAACCCGCGAGGCCGACATCGACGCCGGCATCGATCGCCTCGGCGCCGCCCTGGCCCGCGCCGCCGCCCTGCCGCTGGAGAAGGTCTGCGCCAGGGTCATCCGGTCCATGGTGGGCGACACCGGCTCCGACGACGACGTCGCGCTCCTCGTGGCCCGTACCCGCGTCCTGTGATCCGCCGGCGGGACGGCGCGTCACCCCGAGGTCAAGTTCTGGATTCCGGAAACAAAGACCTGCCAGGAGGACATCCCCCGCCTTCCTTCCGAGCCAGGAAGGATTACTATGTGTCGCATATTGACTACTTTCTGTCACGCGATACTGGGGGCTCGTGTGAAGGTGGCCTGCGTCGGCGGCGGACCCGCCAACCTGTACTTCTCGGTCCTGATGAAGCTTGTGGACCCATCCCACGACGTCACCGTCTATGAGCGCAACCCGGTCGGCTCGACGTACGGATGGGGCGTGACCTACTGGGAGGAGCTGCTCGAAGATCTGCACGGCGCGGATCCCGAGTCCGCGCGCGCCATCAGAGACGGCTCGGTCCGCTGGGACAGCTGGAGCGTGCACATCCAGGACCGGGTGACCGTGACACTGGATCACGGGGACGTGAGCTTCGGCATCGGCCGGCACGACCTGCTCGGCATCCTCGCCGAGCGGGCCCGCTCCCTCGGCGTGCGCATCGAGTACGAGCGCGAGATCGCCGGCGAGGAGGAGGTGGCCGATGCCGACCTCGTCGTCGCCGGCGACGGCATCAACAGCGGGCTGCGCGAGCGCTACGCCGACCACTTCGGCCCCGAAGTGGCGGTCGGCCAGAACTTCTACACCTGGCTCGGCACCACCAAGATCTTCGACACCTTCACCTTCGCCTTCGTCGAGACCGCGCACGGCTGGATCTGGTGTTACGGCTACGGATTCGGCCAGGACCACAGCACCTGCGTCGTCGAGTGCTTCCCCGAGGTCTGGCGGGGGCTCGGGCTCGACCAGGCGAACGAGGCCGACAGCCTGGCCATGCTGGAGAAGCTCTTCGCCGACATCCTCGACGGGCACGCACTGATCGGCCGGGCCCAGCCGGACGGCAGCGCGCACTGGCTGAACTTCCGCACCCTGACCAACCGGAGGTGGTACCGCGGCAACCTCGTCCTGCTCGGAGACGCCGCGCACACCACGCACTACTCCATCGGCGCGGGCACCGCCCTCGCACTCGGGGACGCCGCCTTCCTGGTCGACGCGCTGCACAAGGACCCGCAACTCGACCACGCCCTCGCCCGCTTCGAGCGGCAGCGCAGATCCGCGATCCGCCCCACCCAGAGAGCGGCCCGCTACAGCGCCCGGTGGTACGAGAGCCTTCCGCGCTACATCGGCCTTCCACCGGAGCAGGTGTTCGACCTGCTCGGCCGGCGGCACTCTCCGCTGCTCGCCCATCTGCCGCCGCGGCTCTACTACGCGATGGACCGGGCGGGCGTGCAGCTCATGTCGCTGGGCTCGAAGATCGTGCCGCGGCGTGGCGGCCGGCGCGATAGCCGAAGATGACCGCAGGCGCGATGGTGGAGCCGGGCCCGGGGTACGTGCGTCCCATCACCGATGCGGTGGTGTTGCCGGCGGCGTAGAGCCCGGCGATGGGCTGCCCGCCGGTGTCGAGCACGCGGGCGTCGGCGTCGGTGAGCAGGCCGCCCTTCGTGCCGAGGTCGCCGGGCACCAGCTGGACGGCGGTGAACGGGCCCTTCTCGAGCGGCCCGAGATTGGGATTCGGTTTGACCCTGGGGTCACCGTAGTAGTTGTCGTACACGGTGCGGCCGCGGCCGAAGTCCTCGTCGACCCCACGGCGCGCGAAGCCGTTGAACCGGTCCACGGTGCCCCGCAGCCGGGCCGATTCCATGCCGAGCACGCCGGCCAGCTCCTCGATCGTGGCGGCGGAGCGGACGATGCCGGCCTCACGCAGTTTCTTGCCGCCCTGCATCAACGCCGTGAACAGATAGCGGCGCCGATGGCGGGCATCGACGATCAGCCAGCTCGGGATCGCCGAAACGGTCTTGTTCCGCTCCAGCATCGCGTGGCCGAAGTCGATGTAGCTGGCCGACTCGTTGGTGTAGCGCTCCCCGAGTCCGTCCACGATGATGCCGAACGGCATCGACCGCTCGGCGAGCATGAACTGGGCCGTCCCGTCCGGCATCGGCACGGCCGAGCCCCACCACGCGTCGTCCATGAGGGCCAGCTGAGCGCCGATGGACTCGGCGATCCTGATCGCGTCTCCGAGGTCGCCGTCGGCGGCGGAGCTGTATCCGGGCACGCCGTGATACTTCTGCCGCCAGTCGCCGTGGTGCGCGAACCCACCGGCCGCCAGCGTGACGCCGCCGCGGGCCCGGATCCGCAGCGGCCTGCCGTCCGGCCCGGCGACCATCGCACCGGTGACCTCGCCGTCGTCCACGATCAGCTCGGTCAGCGGCGCGTTGAGCAGAACCTCGGTGCCCTGCCGCACGACGATCGACATGAGGCTCGCCACGAGCCCCGACCCCAGGCCCGACAGCCGCTTGCCTCTCGCCAGGCCCCACAGCGTCCGGAACACGAACCGCGCACCTCGTACGAATCCATCCGGAGAGGACCAGGCCCGGGCGAGCAGCCACACGTCATCGGTTTTCAACGGTATGGGCGGCAGCGCCTCGCCGGCGCGCGAGGTGTCGCGCCACTCACCCAGCGTGCGCAGGTCGAAGGGCTCGGCCTCGATACCCCGGCCGACCATCCCGCCCGGCCGGTCGGGGTAGTAGTCCGGATAGTCCTTGTCCGCGGCCCACCGCACCCCCAGCCGCTCCAGGAACCGGAACACCTCCGGAACGGTCTCGACGAAGGCACGCCGCCGCTCAGAGGAGCTGGCCGGGCCGGCGTCCCCGATGGCCGCCGCCATGTAGGTCAGCGCCTTGTCGACCGAGTCCTCCCGCCCGAACGTGGCCATCAGCGGGTTCGTCGGCATCCACAGCCCGCCTCCGCTCAGCGCCGTGGTCCCGCCCCACTTCGACGTGCTCTCCACCACCAGCACCCGCTGCCCGGCGTCGGCCGCGACGGCCGCGGTGGCCAGGCCGGCCGCGCCGGTGCCGACCACCAGCACGTCGACCTCGCGGTCCCATGGCGCGCCCATCAGACCGCGGCCCAGCCGTTGTCGACGGCGAGGATGACGCCGTTGATGTTGCTGGCGGCGTCGGAGGCCAGGAACACGATGGCGGCGGCCTGTTCGTCGGCCTCGGCGACGCGGCCGACGTTCTGCATGTACGCGCCGAGCGTTTTCGGGCCGTGCGCCGCCGGGTCGACGTCGAGGACGATGCCGGTCTGGGTGCCCCCGGGAGCGATCGCGTTGGCGCGGATGCCGGAGTCGCGGTACATGACCGCGATCGACCGGGTGAGCCCGGCCACGCCGTGCTTGGAGACGGTGTACGCGGTGCCGGCCGCGCTGCCGCGCAGGGCCGCCTCGGACGCGGTGTTGACGATCGCGCCCTTGCCCTTGGCGAGCATGTGCGGCAGGGCGGCGCGGGTGAGCAGGAACGGCGCGGTCAGGTTGACCCGGATGACGCGCTCCCACTCGGCGTCGGAGACGTCGGCGGCGGCCGACATCCGGTCCATGATGCCGGCGTTGTTGACCAGCACGTCCAGGCCGCCGAAGGTGTCCACCGCGGTGGTGACGACCTCCTCGACCACCGCAGGGTCGCCCAGGTCGCCCGCCACCGCCACCGCGGTGCCGCCGGCCGCCTGGATCTCCGCCACGACCGCCTTGGCGGCCTCGCCGTTGAGATCGGCCACCACCACCTTGGCGCCCTCGTGGGCGAAGCGGACGGCGGCGGCCCGCCCGATTCCCGATCCGGCACCGGTGACGATGACACTGCTGTCCTGCAGCCCACTGCTGCTCATGCTCTGCTCCTCCGCAGTCGTGCGCCATGACGGTCTCACCAGCGCTACGGGCGCCGGCCGCCAAGGCCTGGTCAGGACCGTACGACTTTTTGGCGCTTTGCGCCAGATAGTCAGAGAAAGACAATAAGTGGTAGCGTTGTGAAACGTGTCCCGCGAATCACCGGCGCTGGTCCAGGCTCGCCCGACCGGGCGGACCGGACGTCCGCCCCTGACCGAACGGCGCAAGGCCGCGACCCGGCTGGAGATCGCCCGCGAGGCCGTCCGCCTGTTCACCGCCAACGGCGTCGCCGGCACCTCCGCCGAGGACATCGCGGCGGCGGCCGGCATCTCTTCCCGCACGTTGTGGCGCTACTTCCCGAGCAAGGAAAGCTGTGTCCTGCCCCTGCTGACCGGGGGGATCGAGGTCGCCACCCAGTGCCTGCGGTCATGGCGCCCCGACCAGGGTGTGGCGGAGCTGCTCGACGCCATGCTCCGCAGCGCCGGCGAGCTCGCCCCCGACCGAGTGGCGCTGCTGGACCTGGTACGCCTGACCGGCAGCGAGCCGGGACTACGCGCGGTGTGGCTGGAGGCGCACCGGGAGGCCGAGCCGGTGTTCGCGGCCGCGCTGGCCGAGCGCGCCGGGCTGGCCAGTCCTGACCTGGACATCACCGTGCAGGCGGCCATGATCAACGTCGCCCTGCGGACGGGCGTGGAGCACTACGCCTCGCGCACCGACCCCGCGGCTGTGGAGGAGCCGGGCCTGCTGGAGGCGACGGTCGGCCAGGCGCTGCGGACCGCCGCCCGCGGTTTCTCGCCCTGAGGTCATCGAAGCCGGGTCGCCCGCCAGCTTCGAGGCCTACGGGCCCGGCTTGACGTTCTTCATCGTGAAGTGCGAGGCGATGCCCCTGACCCGTGGGATGGTCATCACGCGCCGGCTGAGGAAGGTCTCGTAGGCGGCCAGATCGGCGACCGCCACCCGCACGAAGTAATCGGGACTGCCGAACAGCCGGCGTAGCTCGATGACCTCCTCGGCCTGGACCAGGGCCTGCTCGAAGCGCTCGACGGTCTCCGCGTCCTGGGCATCGAGAGTGAGGTCGACCAGGACCTCGAAGGACCGGCCCACGGCGGCGGGGTCGACGACGGCCCGGTAGCCGCGGATGACACCCTCGGCCTCCAGCCGCTGGACGCGCCGCAGGCACGGCCCGGTGGTGAGCCCGACCCGATGGGCGAGCTCGACGTTCGTCAGCCGTCCGTCCCGCTCCAACTCGGCGATGATTGCTCTGTCTATCGCATCCACACAGAGAATATTGCAGCGGGAGCTGCTGTGTGAGCAATATTCGCAACCACATGGCGCGGCTTCTACGAGACCATGGTGAGGTGCGACACGACGTTCCTCCCCAGGTCACCGCGGCGGCTCCGGCGACCCGGCGGCAACAGATCGCGGCGGGAGTGCGCGATTCCTTCTCCGCGGGGCTGGGGATCTTCCCGCTGGGGATCGCCCTCGGCCTGCTGATCCTCCAGGCCGGCCTTCCCTGGTGGCTCGCCCCCGCCCTGTCCCTTGCCGCGTTCGCCGGCTCTCTGGAGCTGCTGCTGGTGGGCATGATGGCGACCGTCACGCCGCTCGCCGCCGTTGCGCTGACCGTCCTGGTGGTCAACTTCCGGCACGTCTTCTACGCCTTCTCCTTCCCTCTCCACGTGGTCAAGAGCCCGCTGGCCAAGGTGTACGCCGTCTACGCCATGATCGACGAGGCGTACGCCGTCAACGCTTCCCTGCCCGAAGCGCAACGCTCGGCGCCCCGGCTGCTGGCCATGCAGGTCGCCTGCGAGACGTACTGGGTCGGCGGCGGCCTGGTCGGCGTCGCCATCGGCACGGCCCTGCCCGCGCCGATCAAGGGCCTGGAGTTCGCCCTGTGCGCCCTGTTCACCGTGCTCACCCTGGACGCCTTCCGCTCCCGCGGCGAGATCCCCTCGGCGCTGATCGCCGGAGCCAGCGTGACCGTCGCCCTCATCGTCACCCCGGGCGTCGCCATGTTCACCGCACTGCTGCTGTTCGTCGCCCTGCTGCTGGCCCGCCACGCCCTCACCGCCCGCCGGCCCGCTCGCCGGACTGCCCCTCGACCTACCCCTCGGCCCGCCTCGGAGACCGCCGATGCCTAGCACCGCCTATCTCATCGCCGTCCTCGCGATCGTTTTCACCATCACCTTCGCCCTGCGCGCCGTGCCGTTCGCGGTGCTGCGCACGCTGCGCACCTCGGCGATCGTGCGGCAGCTGTCGGTGTGGATGCCGGTCGGCATTCTCGCGATCCTGGCCGTGACCGCCCTGCACGGCACCATCACCGCCGAGCCGCACGCGACGCCGTACGCGCTGCTCGCGGTCGCCGTCACCGCGGGCGTCCACCTCGCCTTCGGCCGCCGCACGATCCTGAGCGTGGGCATCGGCACCGCCGTCTACGTCGTCCTCGTCAACGCCTTCTAACCCGTTGGGGCTGCATGCCGTACCGCCTGCAGGCCCGGCAGCGGAAATGCGCCGAGCCTGGCCCCCGTGCCAGGGTCCAGCCGGATCACTTGATCGCCCGCCCCGGCCAGCAGTTCGTCCGCGGTCCAGAGCACGCCGCGAGCGGGACCGGGCAGGGGCCAGTCGGCCAGCGGTGCGAGCGTCTGTCCGTCGGCCACCAGCACCCGCGAACCCACCGCCAGGTAGAGGCGCTGACCACCAGCCGCCGCGTACGCCTCCCCCGCGGGCCGCTCACCGAGCCGGCCGCTGCGCCGGATCGCCTGGTCGTCGGTGGAGGCCACCACGACGCTGCCGGTGGAGGCGTCGAAGGCGTACAGCCGCTTGCCCGCCGCGTCCAGCGCGATCGTGTGCGCCTCGGGCGGGCCCAGCCCGAACGGCGCGGGCAGGTCCAAGCAATAGGCCCACCTTTGGTCCAGGTTGAGCACGTGCACGAACGCGTGCACGCCGGGGCTCTGGTCCCGCCCCGCCACCAGGTCGCGGGTGTGCAGGTGGTCGTCCTGGTGGGTGTAGAGGGTGTAGAGCACGCCCGCGGTGGAGTCCAGCACGGCCTGGCGGCCCCGCCCGCGCATCTCCTCCTCGGCGCCGCGCGGGATCTGCGTCTTGTCACGCGTCTGCAGCGGCCCCATCTCGCCGGTCTCCAGGTCGTACATCCGCACCCGGTAGCGGTCGGGGCGCTCGGGCGGCAGGTGGTCCAGCAGGTACATGGCCCGGCCGTCGCCGGAGAACGCCTCGGGCTCGATGTTGCCGTCCAGCTCGAGCGCCCGCGTCTCGTTCTCGCCGACCAGCGTGATCCTGGTACGGCGACGCGGCCCGGGCGGCGGCCCCACCGCGATCAACCGGGTGGAGACGGCCTTGATCTGCCGGCCGGTGACCGGTTCGTCGGCCAGCAGGGCGCCGGTGCCGACCCGGTAGCTGCGTAGGCGGCCGGCCGTCAGCTGGTGGACCGTGGTCCAGGTGCCGTCGGCCACGGCGGCGGGATAGGCGGCCTTGACCCTGCCCGTGGCCAGGTCGACCAGGGCCAGCCCGGCGGCGGTGCTGGCGAACAGCCGGCCCGGTTTGGGGGCGGGAGCCGCGGGCGCGGCCTTGGTGGCGGGCCGCTCGGCCGCGCAGGCCGACACGGCGGCGGCAGCGCCGAGCGCTAATGCCTGACGTCTCGTGATGGAGGACACGCTCTCCCTACACCGCCCGCGCCCGCCAGGTTCCCCTCGACGCCGGTTTGCGTTCGCGCGCGCTCGAAGCCCTAGCGTCGCCACCGACGATCTGATCACCAGGGCACTCGAAACGCTTGGTGCTGATGGGTGCCATCGCCATTGCGGGAGGCGCTTTTCGCGCTGCTGGTGAATCCGGAGCGCGACGGCGCGAAGGTGGAGGTGGCCCCCGCTTCCTCAAGCGCGGGTTAGGCAGGCCTACGTGAGCGGGTCCGGCCGGTGGGCGGGCTGGAAGAGTTCGATCAGGTTGCCGGCGGGGTCGGCGAGCAGGATCTGGCGCCCGCCGGGCCCGGCGACCACGTCGCCGCGGAAGGACAGGCCGGCGTCGCGGAGCCGGGTGATCTCCTTATCCAGGTCGTCGACGACGAGGTGGATACGGTTGCGGCCGGCGGTGTTGGCCTCGTCGGGGGTAGCACGGGCGCCGGAACTGGCGGGCCCCGACAGCAGCAGGCGCAGCGGGCCACGGACCACGTCGGCGAAAGCGGGTACAGCGCTGGTGTTCAGCGTGAAGCCGAGGTGGGTGGTGTAGAAGTCGATGGCGGCCTGCACGTCGTCAACGAGGTAGCGGACGCTGGCGTAGTGATCGGATGTGGTCACGGCGGACCCTCCTTACGGTTGGTGGCGGCGAGCACGGGCAGCAGGTGCCGGATGCGGGTGGCGATATCTGCTGCGGTGCGCTGGAAGGCGGGATATCCGGCCTGGTCGGTGTCGCCGGCCATGGCAGGCTCGGGGATGCTCCAGTGGGCCTGCCGGGGATGGTGGGGAAACTCCGGGCAGTCTTCGCGGGCCTTGTCGCACAACGTGATCACGTGGTCGAACGTCTGGCCGGCGAGCGTGTCCAGGTGCCGGGGGCGCTGGCCGGAGATGTCGATGTCGAAGGCCTCGCGCAGCACCCGCACGGTGTTGGGGTGCAGCCGGGCCCGGGGCCGGCTGCCGGCACTGGTCACGCTCACGCGGCCGGCCGTGTGGTGACGCAGCAGCGCTTCGGCGATCGGTGAGCGGGCGCTGTTGCCCGTGCATACGAACAGCACGGCGATACGACGGGCCTGCTGCTGGTCGGCCGAAGGAAACGACGGCGCGGCCTTCGTGCGCAACGCGGCGCCGCTGTCGATCAGCGCGTCCGTGCAGCGCTCCAGATCCAGGTGATAGTAGCTGTCGCGGCCGTCGAAGCTGCTGCGGGTGGCGGTGACCAGTCCGCCGTCGCGCAGCAGCCTCAGGTGGTAGGAGACCAGGTTTTGCGGCTGGTCGACCCGTGTCGCCAGCTCGCGGACCCGGTAGTCGCTGTCGGCGAGTGCGGTCAGCAGCCGCCAGCGTAGCGGGTGGGCGGCCAGCCGGACGAACGCCGGCGGGGTGAGGCCCTGGCCGGAGAGTGCCATACGCACGACCATACATCAAACCCATTTGATGTATCAAACTGGCTTGATGGACTCGGTTCCCTTGTTCCAGCGCCACGGCACGGCCCGGCCGGCCAGGTGGACACCGCCGATCCAGCGGTCGACGCCGTTGAGTGTGATGTGGTCTTGCCGTCCGTGCAGCACGTGGCGGCCCGCGTCGGTGAGGCTCAGGCGGGTGTTGCGGTCGACCGGGGCGGTGGCCGGGTGGGGCTCGAGCAACGGCGTCGGCCAGCGTGCGACCCGTATCATCTCAGCTACGATTGACCGATCGCACCCCCGAAATCCTGCGGGAATCCCCTGACCGTACGGCGAGGTGGGCGGCGATGATGGTGGGAGGCTCGGGTGGATCGGCGGCAACTCGAGTGCTTTCTCGCGGTGGCATCGCACGGCAGCTTCACGAGTGCCGCGTCCGCCCTGCGCATTGCGCAGCCATCGTTGTCGTACACGATCCGGACACTGGAGCGTGAGCTCGGCACACCGCTCTTCCACCGGCTTGGCCGCGGAGTCAGGCTCACCCCTGAGGGGCAGGCGCTCATGGGCTCCGCGCAGCAGGTCCTGCGTGCGTTCGCCTCCGCACTGTCGTCGGTTCAGCAGGTCACCCGGCTGGAGGCGGGACGGCTCGACATCGTCGCCTTGACCACGTTGGCCGTTGACCCGCTGGCCGGACTCGTCGGCATGTTCCGTCGCGCCCATCCGGGAGTCGACATCCGAATCGAGGACCCCGAGCATGCGGCGGCGGTCACGGAAATGGTTCGGGTCGGCGAATGCGAGCTCGGTCTCGCGGATTTCTCCGTGCCATCGGCGGGATTGCGGGCTTTGGAGCTCCGGGAGCAGGAGATGCTCGCGGTTCTCCCGCCCGATGCCGAAATAGCAACAGGCCGGGCGGTGAAGATGACCGAGGTCGCCGCAATGGATCTGATCACCACTCAGCCGGGCACGACGACGCGGACACTGCTCGAACAGTCACTGGCGGGGGCGGGCATCCCCCTGCGCATCGCCGTGGAGACGCCGCACCGCGCGGCGATCGTCCCCTTGGTCCTCGCCGGTGCGGGTGTGGCGCTGCTTCCACGTCCGATGGCGGAGGACGCAGCACGTCAAGGCGCCCGCATCGGGGCGATCGATCCGCCCGTCGTACGCCGTGTCCGGTTGCTGTGGCGTCCCGAGCCGCTGTCGCACGCGGGACAGGCGTTCGTCGAGATGGTGCGGAGAGAGACCACGTCCGGCCGCATCGACCAGTCCCCCGTTCGGCCATAGAGAGCCTCTATAGCAGCGGTTAAAAGCCGGTCTGGCTTGCCCGCCCGTTTTTATTGACTCCCGCGGTCGTGGCGCAGAACGATTTAGCAATCAGCGGTCACGAAATTGCGTGTGGACCGGCGTCGTTTGTTTCTTCGGCGTTTCATCGGCATTTCCATTATGCCTGCCCGCGGTGCGCGAGAGCAGACGACCCGAGTTTCGGAAAGGGCATGGCGTGGGCGGACAGCACGGCGGACATGGCGGCCACGGCTGCTGCGGGATCGACCACCACACCGGGGAGTACACCGCGGAACAGCGGATGGATCTGGAGCGTGTGCTCGCGTTCAACCGGCGGATGGCGACGGCGATCGAGGACTGCCTCGACGTGTCCGGCGTGGAGGCGCTGCTCGATCCGGACCCCTTGCGCTACATGTGGGTCGACGAGGGCGGCGGCCGGCTTACCGAGTTCCTCGAGCGCGCCGAGGTGGCGCTCTCCTCGGCGCCACGTCTCGACGGGCATCGCCGATCGGCCGGGGCAAGCGTGTGGGCGTCCGGGACCGCCACCCGTCCCAGCGTCGCGACCACACCGGACGGTCGTGTTCTCCACGCCTGGATCGAGTGGGAGAAGGACGTCGGCGATCGCGTGATGGCGCTGCTCCTCGACGGGCTCCACGAGGGCACGCCGGCCGAAGGGGACCCCATCGTGCTCTCCGGCGAGCCCGCCGACTGCTTTCGCCCCACCGCGCTGTTCGACGCCGACGGCCGCCCCTGGGTCTTCTACGCTCGCGGGCACGAGGGCGAGGTATCGGTCTTCTGCCGCCGCCGTGAACAGGGTGGCTGGACCCGTGAAGAACGGGTCAGCACGACCGGTCACCCGTCGTTCAACCAGGAGGCGATCGCGTACGTCGACGGTGGCGTCGAGGTCTGCTGGCAGGGTCCGCTGGGCAAGCGGTTCGGCATCTATGCTCGCCGGTGGCGCGACGGCGCGTGGTCGGAGACACGCCTAGTAAGCGAGGGAAGCGACGGGGCCGACGGGAATGTCTGGGATCCCGCGGTGGCCGCCGCGCCGGGGGGCGGCAGCATCTACGCCTGGTGCGAGTACCGCCAAGGCGCCTACCGCATCGTGGTCCGCCGCTCCGACCCCGCCGGCGCACTCGCGGACCCGCGTCCGGTGACCAGCGGGAGCGACTACGCGTTGCATCCCAGCCTCGCCGTGACTGCGGACTGCGCCGTCTGGTGCGGCTTCGACGTCATCACCGTCGCCGGTCACGGCGGCTCCGGTCCTACCCGGTTGCGGCCGGCCGACCGGCTCGCGGACGCGCCGCGCGTCCTGGGAATGCGGGAGAGCGGGGAGTTCATCCCCCCGGAGTTGCTGCCGGAGATCTCCGCCTCGATTCGCGTCGTACGCCTCGACAACGACGGCTTGTACGAACCGGAAGGCCGGCTCGCGCCCGGTCTCGACGTCGTGCCGGGTGGGCTGCCCCGCCTGGTCGCCGACCCCGGGGGCGGCTTGACCGTGGCGTACCGGATCCACCGGAGACTTCCCCTGATGACCTACTACTGGGAGGTCGCCGCCCAGACGCTCGGCCCGGACGGCTGGTCACCGCCGGCCACACTCGCCGCCAGCGACGGGACGCTCGAGGAACCGGCGCTCGCCCCGCTGCCGAGCGGCGCCCTCGTGGCGTGGCAGACCGACAACCGGTTGGAGCGCGCGCTGGCCTGGACCGAGGGTTTCGGCGGCCGGGAGTGCCCGTTCCTGCTGGAGCACCACGGCGAGGTCATCTGGCATGGGATGCACGGGACCGGCGCCATCAGAGCGGCGACGCTGACCGCGGCGGGACGGGCGATCGCGACGCGCAGGCTCGAGATCGTCCACAGCGACGAGCGACGAGAGGCACGCGGATGGGCCGATGCCGACCGGACTCGTTACCGGACGACCGTGGACGGCAAGGATTATGCGCTGTACTGGGGCGACCTGCACCGCCACTCCCTCATCAGCCGCTGCACCTCCGGCGACGAGCCGTCCCTCGAGGACTTCTACCGCTACTCGTGGGACGTGTGCGAGTACGACTTCTGGGCGGTCACCGACCACTCCGAGAACAGCACGGAGTATCAGTGGTGGTCGATCCAGAAGATGGCCGACCTTTTCCGGGTCGACGGGCGCTTTGTGCCGTTGTACGGCTTCGAGTGGACCGGGCTCATGGGCCACCAGAACGTCATTTACGGGGACGTGCGACGCGGCGCACCGATCTTCTCGGCCTACGCGCAGGGATCGGAAACGCCCACGGGGTTGTGGGACGGCCTTCGCCGGCATCCGGAGTTTCCGGCGATCACTATTCCGCACCACCCCGGCTCGGCCATGGTGCCGTTCGACTGGGACTACCACGACCCGCAGTTCCAGCGCGTCGTCGAGGTCTTCCAGGCCTGCCGCGGCAACTACGAGGACGATGGCTGTTTCCGGCAGTACGCCGACGGCACGCTTCCAGGCACGTTCGTCCTGGACGGCCTGCGCCGCGGGCAGCGATTCGGACTCATCGCGTCCTCCGACCACGGGCACGGTGCCAGCTACGTCGGCGCCTACGCCGAACGGCTCGACCGTGCGGCGGTGTTCGACGCGCTCTACCACCGGCGCGTGTTCGCTGCCACCCAGCGCGGCATCGTCGTCGATGCGCGCATCGGCGACGTCTTCATGGGCGGCGAGGCCGAACGGAGCGATCCGGTGGAACTGGACATGTACGCCCGCGGGTACGGTGACCTGGCCCGCATCGAGGTCGTCCGCAACGGCGAGGTCGTCCACACCGTGCTTCCCGACCTCGGCCTGCCGCCGCGCTGGATCGCCGTCCCGGTGCGGGTCGAGTGGGGTTTGAGCCCGGTGACCACGGACTGGAGCGGGTCCGTCAGCATCCTCGGCGGCGAAGTGCTGCAGACACCGTACTGGAGTCCAGAGATCATCGAGGTGGACCGCCAGCGCGTCTGCTGGGCGAACACGACCAAGAGCTTCGGTGAGCCGTACGGCGCACAGCGCGGCGGCGTCGAGTTCACCCTGGTCGGACCGCCCGGCGCCACGGTGGTCGTGAAGACGCCGCAGGGCGAGGTCACCACGACCCTGGGCGCGCTCGATGGCCATGTCGTCGATGTGCCGCTCAAGGGGCCGGGGCGGCTGCGGCTGCAGCCGGGCGTCGGCGGGCTGACCGGCCTCGGCGACCGTGAGCAGCGCGTGCGCTGGACCGACATGCCGCGCTCGGGCACACACCAGCACGTGCCGGGCTCGGGCACACACCAGCACGTACCAGACGCGCCGGCCTGGTACTACGTGCGCGTCTACCAGACCGACGGCGAGATGGCATGGTCCTCGCCGATCTGGATCGGCGCTCCTGTGGAAGAGAGGTCTCAGTGATGCCGAGGAAATCATTCGGCCCGATCGCGCTCGCGGTGCTTGCCGCGTTGCTCGCTGGGTGCAGCGGTGCGGACACCGACGGGTTCGCCAATACCTCCAGCTCCGGCGGCAAGCAGGTCGCGCGATTCGTGCAACAGCCGTGGAGCGACCTCGTCGTGGAGACGAAGATCGCGACCCAGGTGCTGGATCGGCTCGGCTATCAGACCAGCGCCCAGGAGGTGTCGGTGCCGCTGGCAGGGCAGGCTCTGTCGACCGGGCAGGCGGACGCCTATCTCGGCAACTGGTGGCCGAGTCAGCAGGCGGTGTTCGGCAAGCTGCTGGACGACAAGAAGGTAGAGGTCGCCGGGACTCTGCTCACCGGCACGGAGTACGCGCCGGCGGTGCCCGGGTACGTCACCGAGAAACTCGGGGTGCGTTCGCTCGCCGATCTGGACAAGCACGCGGACGCGTTCGGCCGGCAGATTCTGGGGATCGAACCGGGCACACCCGGCAACAAGATCATCAGTGATGCGATCGCGAAGGACGCCTACGGACTCGGCGACTGGAAGCTGGTGCAGAGCAGCACCGAGGCGATGCTCGCCGAGGTGACGCGCCGCGCGGCGAAGCAGCAACCGGCCGTGTTCCTCGGGTGGAGTCCGCACTGGATGGTGCCGGAGTTCAAGCTCAACTTCCTCGACGACCCGAAGCGCGTATGGCCGGGCGCCGGTGAGATCCGGGTGCTCACGCGCCACGGCCTCGCCACCGACGATAAGAACCTGTACCGGTTCCTCTCCCAGATCCGAGTCGAAGCCGATACCGCGTCGCAGTGGATCTCGAGTGTGGACAAGGAGAAGAAGCCGGCCGAAACCGTGGCTTCGGACTGGATCCGCGCCAACCCCGACGTGCTGCGGACGTGGCTCAACGGGGTCACCAGCGTCGACGGCAAGCCCGCGGCCGACGTGGTCATCGGAAAGGGGTGACCAGATGATCGAGGCCAGTCACCTCAGCAAGGTGTACGGGCTGCCGCGAAACCGCGCGCTGCCGCTGCTGACGGGTGATCGGCGACACGAGGCCGTACGGCACGCCGGCGGCTTCCTCGGCGCCGACGACGTGAGCTTCACCGTCCAGCGGGGAGAGCTGTTCGTCATCATGGGCCTGTCCGGCTCGGGAAAGTCGACCGTGCTCCGTATGATCAACCGGCTGGTCGAGCCCACGGACGGACGGTTGGCCATTGACGGCCAGGACGTGCCGGCCATGGCCGCCGACGACCTGCGGGAGCTGCGCAATCGCCGGATCAGCATGGTGTTCCAGCATTTCGCGCTGTTCCCGCACCGGACGATCCGCGAGAACACCGCATACGGCCTGAAGGTGCGCGGCGTCCCCGTCAGGGAACGGCTCGAGCGGGCCGACTGGGCGCTGCGGCGCGTGGGCCTCGGGGACCGCGGCGATGCCCACCCGGAGGCGTTGTCCGGCGGGATGAAACAGCGCGTCGGCCTCGCCCGCGCACTCGCGACCGACGCCGACCTCCTCCTCATGGACGAACCGTTCAGTGCCCTCGACCCGCTGATCAAGCGGGAAATGCAGGAACTGCTGCTGACGCTCCAGGCCGAAGACCAGCGGACGATCGTCTTCGTCACGCACGACCTCAACGAGGCGATGCGAATCGGGCACCGCATCATGGTGATGAAGGACGGCCGCGTCGTGCAGTGCGACACCGGGCCGGATCTGCTGTCCTCGCCGGCCGACGACTACGTCAGCGACTTCGTCGCGGACGTCGACCGATCACGTGTGCTCACCGCCGCCTCGGTGCTGCGCCCGCCGTGGTCCACCACACGACTGTCGGACAGTCCCGGCGAGGTGTTGCGGTGTCTGGAAGCGGCCGAGATGAACGGCGTCTTCGTCCTCGACGAGGTGGGCCGCATCCTCGGCGTCGCCCGGGACGACCTGCTGGCGAACGCCCTGCGGAACGGCGAGGAAGATCTGCGGAACTGCCTGGTGCAGGACTACGACACCGTGCCGGTGGATCGGCCGCTGGTCGAGTTCTGTCATCTGGCCGGGCGTCACACGGTCCCGATCGCCACGGTCGACGAAGACGGCCGGCTGCTCGGGGTGGTGCCGCGCGCCGCCATCCTCTCGTCCCTGGCGAGCCCGAAGAAGGTGACGGCTCATGCCTGACCTGCCGGTGGACACGTGGGTCGAGAGCGCCGTCCGTTTCCTCCAGGAGCACTTCTCCGGCGTGTTCGACGTCGCCTCGACACTGATTCTGCAGCTGGTCGACGCGACGTACTTCCTGCTGATCCGCCCCCATCCGCTCGTGCTGCTGGCCTTCTTCACCGCGCTCGCGTGGCTGGCGACGCGCCGGTGGCAACCCCCGCTCATCGCCTGCCTCGCCTTCTTGCTCATCCAGTCGATGGCGATGTGGACCGCGACGATGCAGACCCTCGCGGTCGTCATCGTCGCCGCCGTGGCGGCCGTCGCCGTCGGCATCCCGCTCGGCATCGCCGCGGCGCGCAGCACACGGGTGAGCGCCGGTGTCCGCCCTCTGCTCGATTTCATGCAGACGCTTCCCGTCTTCGTCTACCTGCTCCCGGCCGTCTTCTTCTTCGGCATAGGTGTCATGCCCGGCGTCGTCGCGACCACCGTATTCGCGATCCCGCCCGCCGTACGGCTCACCGAGCTCGGCATCCGCCAGGTGGATGCTGAGATCATCGAGGCCGCGCACGCCTTCGGATCGCGGTCCCGGCAGATCCTGCGTGAGGTCCAGCTGCCGCTCGCGATGCCCACGATCATGGCCGGGGTCAACCAGGTCATCATGATGGCGCTGTCCATGGTCGTGATCGCCGGCATGGTCGGAGGCGGCGGCCTGGGCGCGGTGGTCGTGGAGGCGGTCACCCAGCTCGACATCGGACGCGGCTTCGAGGGCGGCCTGTCCGTCGTGATCCTCGCGATCTACCTCGACCGGGTGTCGGCCGCGTTCAGCGACCGCCGCGGCAGGGCTCGACGCCGGCGAACGCGTCCGCTCCCTGACTCCGTTCCGACGCCCGAAGAGGGCCTCCTCATCCCTGTGGCCCCAGCCCCGAAATAACGGCGAGCAGCCCGTTCCTGCGGCTGCTGGGCGAGCCCAAGGCACTGTCGTTGAGGATCGCATTGAACGTGACATCCTGATCGCGGCACCGTAGCCAGAGAGGGTGAGTCGATGGTGGCGAAAAGCTCCGAACACGGCGAATACCCGGTGCGCGTGGAAAGGTCGAGCCGCCGACGTATGTGGCGTACCGCTGGACCAGCGCGTTCCCTGGGCAAGAGCTGCGCGAGGACAACAGCACTCTCGTGGAGTTCACCCTCACCCAGGAAGGCGAGCAGACGCGGCTGCGCGTCGTAGAGAGCGGGTTCGCGGCGCTGGCCGGTTCCGAAGAGCTGCGCAGCCAGAACCTGAAGGACCACACGTACGGCTGGCCCCAGTGCCTGGACGCGCTCAAGACGCGCGCGGAAGAGTCATCCGTGTGACAGACGAACCTCGCGGCGACGCCGAGGCGGTCGACAGCGTGCTCGTGGCGCTGGCCGACCCGACGCGACGTCAGCTGCTCGATCTCCTCGCCGCACACGGCGAGGCCACCGCGACGACGCTCGCCGAGCGACTTCCCGTCTCTCGGCAGGCGGTGGTCAAGCACCTCGTCGTCCTGGACGCCGCCGGGTTGGTTTCCAGTAGCCGGGTGGGACGCGAGGTACGGTACGCGGTGCGGCCCGCGGCACTGAACGCGACGGCGCGGTGGATGGCCGCGCTCGCGTCCGACTGGGATCGGCGACTGGCGAACATCAAGCGCGTCGCCGAGGCGGCAGAGCAGGATTCACGCTAGACAAATCGGTCACCGTTTCTCGATTTTCCCTGGTCGGGCGGAGTTCCAGGACCAGTGCACCTCGATCGCGGCTCTCGCACGCGGTGGGACCGCCCACGACCAAGTGGGCGGGTCAGCCGTCGATTGCCTGGTAGAGGGTGGTCCAGAAGTCGTGGTTGGCCCGCGCCGAATCCGGGGTGGACATCCCGGTCTGCGTGAGCAGGATGCCGACGAGCTGGTTGTCCGGGTCGGCGTAGGTGGTGGAGCCGCTGACCTGGTCCAGCGGCTTCGCGTCAGCCCCGCGTCGATCTCGCAGACCGTCGCCTTCCTCGAACAGCAGGGACTACTCAAGCGGGAACGAGCTCCTGGCGGGCGCCGTGAACGCTATGTCATCGACGACGAGCTCTGGGTCCGGTCCACCCTTGCGTCTCTGCAAATGAACGACACCCTGGTCGCCGAATCGCAGCGCGCGGCGGAGATCCTCGGGGCCGCGACCCTGGCCGGCGCCCGCTTCGCCACCTCTGGTGAGTTCCTGCTCCTCGTGAACGCGACCCTCCGGAAGGTCATGGAGCAGTGGCAGCAGAGCCAGGCCGAGCGGAACGCCGGGCGCCAGTCATGATCTCTCGCGGCCTTCGGCGGGGACCGTTAATCCTGCGAGGGCAGACCACGTACCGGAGAAGGGGGGCAGCACCACCATGCCGATGTGGCTTGGGAATGGGCGGCGCCCTCAGCGGCAGCAGTGTCCGGCGGCATCGGGGTCGTCTTCACGTGGCTGGCAGGCGCTCAAGCGGCCCACTGATCTAGTACCATGCCCGCTCAGCGGACCTTGGCATGTCAAAGGAGAGGGCGGGATACCCTGCCTTCGGTGCCTCGAATCGCGTGACCGGAGGAGCCGATGCTGGGATGACGGCAGGGCGACCGATACCCACACAGGACGACGTGCTCGGATACTTCAACACGCTGTCGAACTGGGGACGGTGGGGCGACGACGACGAGCTCGGCGCTCTGAACCACATCACCGACGACGTCCGGCTGGCGGCGGCACGGGCCGTGCGCCACGGCAGGAGCGTGTCGTGCGCATGGGAGGTTGCCGTACCGAAAGACATGGAGCGGTCGACGACGACGTGCCCGTGCGCCGCCGACATGCCGGGTGCCGAGAACATGCCGCTGCCCGGATTCCGCAACGACCGGCACTGGGGCTATTCGAACGAGCGGCTCGGCATCACGTTCCACGGCAACACCATCACCCACCTCGACTCGCCGTGCCACATCTTCTGGGACGGCACGATGTACAACGGGCGGTCGCACTCGTTGGTCGACGCCGCAACGGGATCGGCGTGGGCGGCCGTCACGGCGGCGGCGAACGGGATCATCACGCGTGGTGTCCTGCTGGACATTGCGAGGGTCCGCGATGTGCCGCGGTTGGAACCGGGGCAGGGTGTGTTCCCCGACGATCTCGAGGAGGCCGAACGTCGCCAGGGTGTGCGGGTGCGATCCGGCGATGCAGTGCTCCTGCGGACCGGCTATGGCCGCGTCCGGCACGAGGCCGGTGAGGCCGGCGGTTTCACGCAGGCCGGCTGGCACGCGTCCTGCCTGCCATGGCTGCATGAACGGGAGGTCGCGCTGATCGGCGCTGACACCCCCCAGGACGTTCAGCCGTCGGGGTACGAAGACGTGTTGATGCCGGTTCACGCCGTGAGCCTCGTCGCGATGGGTCTGTGGATGCTCGACAACTGCGACCTGGAGGTGTGCGCGACGACGGCTGCCGAGCTCGGCCAGTGGGACTTCCAGTTCGCAGTCGCGCCGGTCCGCTTCGCCGGTACGTCCGGCAGCCCAGTCAACCCGATCGCCACATTCTGACCGCGGTTCACGAGGGCGTGCGACGCCATGAAGAACCCGGCCCGCACCTGGAACGCGATCGTGGTCGGTGAGGACACGCCGTGCTGATCATCCAGCACCTGACCATCAGCCACCTGACCGCCAAGACCCATGTAAGCCGCGCGATGACGTCTCCCCCAGATGGAGGGCGTTGGTGGTGGTGCGCAGGGCGGTGATGAAGGCGGTCGTGGCGGGCGGGTCGGGTGGTTCGCCGAACGTGGCGAGGTAGATGCGGCGCCGGAACTCGGTCAGTTCGCTGGCGACAACCCCGTCCGCGTGGTGCGAGCGCAGCGCGAGGCCGGGCATGGTGGTGACCCCGAGCCCGGCGGCGACGAACGCCTGCTCGACGACGATGTCGTCGCTGGTGTAGGTGATGCGCGGCGTGAACCCGACGGCTTCGCAGAACTGGAGCAGCTCACCCCGGCAGTTCTCGCAGCCCGCGATCCACGCCGAGTCCCGGTGGTCGGCGAGCGTCTGTCCAGGGTGCCGGCTGAGCAGGTACATCGGGTCATCGAGGAGATAGGAGTAACGGATGCCGTCGTCCGGCACGTCGTCGTCGTAGCGGTGCACGATGGCCAGGTCGGCGGAGCCGTCGCGCAGCCGCCGCTGGGCCACCGTGGGATGGGCGTCGGCCAGGTGCAGCTCGATGTTCGGGTACGACTGGGACAGCGCCATGGCCGCGGGCGGGACCAGGACGCTCAAGGCCGAGCTGAAGGCCGCGAGGCGGACCCGGCCGGTCTGCAGCCCGAGGTGGGCGGCCAGTTCGGCGCCGGCCGCGTCGACCCGGCCGACGATCTCCGCCGCGCGGCGGGCGAGCAGCTCGCCTTCGGGCGTGAGCCGGATGCCACGCCCGACGCGCTGGATCAGCTTGGCTCCGGTCGCCGCCTCCAGCCGGGCCAGATGGTGGCTGATCGAGGGCTGGGAGTAGTGCAACGTCTTGGCCGCCTCGGTGACCGAGCCGTGGGCGGCGACCGCCGCCAGGACGCGAAGCCGGACGATGTCGAGCATTCATTAATCCTATCGATGAATTCTCGCTAAAGGTGGCATTAGACGCATAAGCCCTCTTGGGTGCAGGCTCGACGGTGAGCCGAGATGGGCTGGATGACCGGGTCAACCACAACGGCCGAGCCAGTGGCGGCCCCCGGATGCTGTGAAGGCCCGACGGCGGACGAGAGTAAGGGAATCCACAGCAATGCGTACGTACCAGGAACTGTTTCGAACGCCCGAGTTCACCCCACTGTTCGCAGCCTCGTGCGCGCAGGTCGCCTCGACCACGCTGAACGGGCTGGCGCTCGCCACGCTGGTGTATGCCCGCACGGACTCCCCGCTGCTGGCCGCGTTGAGCATGTTCGGGCCGTCGTTCGCCGAATTGGTCGGCGCCACCACGCTGCTGTCAGTGGCCGACCGGGTGCGACCGCGTGCGGCGCTGACGCTGACCGCGCTGGCCGGCGGCCTGGCCGGCTTGGCGCTGGCCATGCCGGGCATGCCGCTGTGGGCGATGTTCACGGTGATCTTGGCTCTGGGCCTGGTCAGCTCGATCGGCGGCGGTGTCCGGTACGGCCTGCTCAACGAGATCGTGCCGCCGAACGGGTACGTGCTCGGCCGCTCGGCGCTCAACATCTCGGTCGGCGCGATGCAGATCGCCGGCTTCGCGCTCGGCGGCATCCTGCTGGCGGTGGTGTCGCCGCGTGCGACGCTGGCCATCAGCGCGGCGCTGGCCTTCGTCGCGGCTCTGGTGCTGCGGTGGGGACTAAGCGCCCGGCCGGCGCGGGCGTCCGGCCGCCCGTCCGTCGCGGCCACCTGGCAGGTCAACCGGCACCTGCTGTCCACGCCGGCCCGCCGGGCCGTCTACCTGGCGACGTGGGTGCCCAACGGCCTGGTGGTGGGCTGCGAGGCCCTGTTCGTGCCCTACGCGCCGCGGTCCGCCGCCGCGCTGTTCGTCGCGGCGGCGCTGGGCATGCTGTTCGGCGATCTGGCCGCCGGGCGGTTCATGTCGCCACAGGGGCGGCGGCGGTACGTCACCCCGCTGCGATTCTTGCTCGCGCTGCCGTACCTGCTGTTCGCGCTGCCGCTCAGCACGCCGGTCGCGGCAGGCGTCGTCGCGGTGGCGTCGATCGGCTTCGCATCCACGCTGCTGCTGCAGGAACGGCTGATCGCGCTGATCGGCGAAGACGTTCGCGGTCAGGCGCTGGGCCTGCACGTCACCGGTATGAAGGCGATGCAGGCGGCCGGCGCCACGCTGGCCGGGCTGGTCGCGCAGTACCTGCCCGCGGGTGCGGCGATGGCCGTGATGGCGGTGGCGTCGCTCGCTGTCACCGCGCTGCTCAACCCGGCCCTGCGCCTGTCGAACGGGACCCCGCCGCCCAGACCACAACCGACGACTCCGCAAGCAGTGGCCGAACGCCCCTGAACCGACGCTGAGAAACAACAATGAGAGGAATTACCGTGGAATCGTACGAGGTCACCGAGGTTCTGAACCGGCCGCTCAGCCGGGAGCTGTTGGCCCGCGACATGACCCGCCTGGCCTACGTCGCCAAGGACGGCACACCCCGCAACATCCCGATCATCTTTGCCTGGAACGGCTCGGAGATCGTCATGTGCACCCCGAAGAACGCTCCGAAGCTCCAGGCCTTGAGCGAGAACCCGATGGTCGCCCTGACGATCGACACCGAGGTGCACCCGCCCAAGATCTTGCTCATCCGGGGCCGGGCCGAGCTGGACTTCGTCGATGGCATCCCGGACGAGTACCTCCAGACGACCAGCACCTACGAGATGACGCCCGAGCAACGGGTCGAGTGGGAGGCGGAGGTGCGTTCCCTCTACCACGACGGCATGGTCCGGATCGTCGTGACCCCGACCTGGGCGAAATTGATCGACTTCGAGACGACCCTGCCGAGCGCGGTCGAGGAACTGATCCGGCAGCGGGAGGAGCGTCAGTCTGCCTGAGCGCCGAGGTCGCCCGCGTTGGGCGGATCGCCCACGCCCGGACCCCCACCGCGGCGCGAGGGCGGCGGCGTTCGTGCGAGCCACAGGTCATCGCGCTGCTCCCCGAACACCTGCCGCTGCGCGCGGGGTTTCGATGGGGATCCGGTCGATCGCTTTGCGGTTGGCGGTGGTGGTCAGCCAGGCGGCGAGGATGGCCGCTTGCTCACTGCTGGGGTTCTGATGGTGCCTTGCGGGGCATCAGGGCGACGACCGGGAGGCTGAGGGCGGTGACGGCCAGAACGACGATAAGACTGACTTTCATCGCGTGGCCCGGTCCGGAGGTTGCGGCTTGGAAGAAGATCGAGGTGACCGCGGCCGAGCCGATCGCTGAAGCGAGTTGCTGGATCGAGCTGAACGAGCCGCTGGCGCTGCCTGCTTCGTCAGGTTTCGCGTCGCCGAGAGCGACGACGGGGATCGTGGCGAAGCTGAGGCCAATGCCGACGCCGATGACGAAGAACGCCGGGGCCAGCGCCCAGAGACTGACGTTCGTCCCGGAGTAAGTGACAAGGACCAGTACCCAACCGCAACCGACGAGGTCGACGGCCAGGCCGATGAAGACGAGCCGGCGACCGAGCTTGGCGACCAGGCCACCCATGGCGGCGAACCCGGCGGCGACGAGCCCCAGGGTGAGCGGCACCAGACCGAGCGAGGTGTCCCTCGGGCTGACGTGCAGCCCCTCCTGCAGGAACAGGGACAGCACGAAGAGCAGGCCGGTGCCGGCGGCGACGGCGACCAGGCACACGAGCAATCCGGAAGTGAACCCCCGGTTCTTCATGAGCGAGGGCTTGATGAGCGGGTGGGTCGCGGTGCGCTGACGGTAGGCGAAGGCAGCGAAGAACAGGACGCCGACGACGATCGAGACGACAGGGACGGCGCTCCAGCCATTGGTCGAGCCCTCGATCAGGCCATACAGCAGCCCGAGCATGGCTACCGCAAGCAGGCCGGAGGCCCAGCCGTCGACGACAGTGGACCGGTCGGCGTCGTCGTCACGCGGCAGGATCTTGACGGCCATGATCAGCCCGATAACGCCAAGGATGATGTTGATGAGGAAGATCGGGCGCCAGGACAGACCGAACACGTCGACGCTGATGAGGAAACCGGCCAGGACCGGGCCGCCGACACTGGAGATACTGAGAACCGGGCCGAACAGCCCGAACGCCTTAGCGAGCATGTCGCGGTCGAACGCTTTCGTCATGATCGCCATGCCTTGCGGGATGAGTAGAGCCCCGAACGCTCCCTGAGCAACCCGGGCGGCGATGAGCAGGGCCGGGTCAGGTGAGAACCCGGCGATTGCCGAGGCCAGGGTGAACCCGCCCATGCCGATCAGGAAAAGCCTGCGTTGGCCGAACTTGTCACCCAGCCGTCCGCCGACTACGAGCAGGACACCCATGGCGAGCATGTACGCCGGTCCCAACCACTTGATCAGACTCTCACCGCCGTTGAGCTCGCTGGCGATGGTGGGGGCGGCGATGTTCGTGACTGTTGCATCGATCACGTCGAGGGCGTCGGCAACCAGCACCAGCCCCAGGATCGCCCACTTCCGGCGGCTGGAGCGGCGTGTGGAGACTGTGCCCGGCTCCGTCAAGGTGGTCATGAGGAACGTCCTTCTCGGCTCCGTCGGGGCGCCCCTCCTGGGCGGCCTCTCACCCCCACTACGAACACCCCCGACCCGATCCGACACCGCCCACAGAAATTTCGTCGAGATCTTCCGGCGCGTGTGTCCACGTCAGGCCCGGTATGACGATCGCCGCTGCCAGTACATGACCACCTGCGAGCAGGAGCCTGGCCGATGTTGTCGTGTGGCTCGGAGCAAGCGGGAGCGTGAACCAGACCGTGCTCAGCGCGAGTGCGACCCGGACGAAGGTCTGTTGCGGCGGTCTGTTGCGGCCGGGCGGCTCGACGCACGACACCTACCGCAAGGACGAATCCGAGTGCGGTGCACAGGACGACGCCGAACCGGAATAGGCCTGCCGGGACGGCGTCTGCATTGGCGTTGGCGTGCGACTTTCCGGGATCTCCGGCATGGAGCGGTCCGTAGGTCGCCGCAACCCGGCGCCCCCGAATCCTGCGCCGTTGCTCGGCGAGAAGGGTTGGCGTCTGAACATGTCAATACTGCCGCGTTCCGCGTCGCCTTTCATCGCCGTATCACGTGCGCTCTTCAAACGCGGGCGCTACTGCAGTTGGGCGCGGCGGCGGGTGAGGTAGGCGGTCTCGCCGGTGTTGCCGGCCAGCTCGATGGCCCGCTCGTAGGCCGCGCGTGACTGCTGACTTCGGCCCAGCCGGCGTAGCAGGTCGGCGCGGGTGGCGTGGTAGGGGTGATAGCCGGCCAACGCCTCGGCGAGGCGGTCAACGATGGCCAGTGCCACCTCCGGCCCGTCGAGCTCGGCCACGGCGATGGCCCGGTTGAGGGCGATGATCGGCGAGGGGTCGAGGCGGACGAGCTGATCGTAGAGGGCGAGGACCTGCGACCAGTCGGTGTCGCGGATGTCGCGGGCGGAGGTGTGCACCGCGTTGATCGCCGCGAGAATCTGGTAGCGACCCGGAGCCACCCCGGCAGCGGCAGCGGCCAGGCGCTCGCGCACCAGCCGATGACCTTCGGCGATCAGTTCCGCGTCCCAGGCCCCACGGTCCTGCTCGTCGAGCGCGACCAGTTCGCCGTTCGCCGAGGTCCGGGCGGTGCGGCGGGCCTCGGTGAGCAGCATCAGCGCCAGCAGCCCGGCCACTTCTCCGTCCTGCGGCAGGAGCGCGCGGATCAGGCGGGTGAGCCGGATCGCCTCGGTGGTCAGGTCGTGTCGTACGGGATCGGTGTCGGGGCCGCTGGCCAGGTAGCCCTCGTTGAAGACGAGGAACAGGACGGCCAGGACGCCGGCGACACGAGCCGGCAGATCGTCGGCGGACGGCATCCGATAGGGGATGCCAGCCGCCTTGATCTTGGCCTTCGCGCGGGTGATGCGCCGCTCCATGGTGGTCCCCTGCACCAGGAAGGCACGGGCGATCTCGGGCACGGTCAGACCGCCGACCATGCGCAGCGTCAACGCCACGCGCGCTTCCACCGCCAGCGCCGGGTGACAGCAGGTGAAGATCAACCGGAGCCGGTCGTCGTCGATGGCGCCCAGCGGCTCGGGTGGGGTGTTGTCGTGCAGCATCTGCGCCTCCTTGTGCTTGTCGTCGCGTCTGTTCTCGCGCCGGATCCGGTCGATGGCCTTGCGAATGGCGGTGGTGGTCAGCCAGGCGCCGGGGTTGGGCGGTACGCCGTCGGCCGGCCACCGCTCCACGGCGGTCGCGAACGCCTCGGCAGCCGCCTCCTCGGCGATGTCGAGGTCACCGAAACGCCTGGTGAGGGCGGCCACCACCCGCGCCCACTCGTCGTGGTGGGCCCGGATGATCGCCTCCTCGAGGTCGCTCACAGGAACGGCCGCACCTCGATCTTCCGATCGCAGACCTTCGACGCCTCGGCGGCGAGCTTGAGCACCACATCCAGATCGGGGGCCTCCCACACCCAGACGCCGGCGAGGTACTCCTTCGACTCCACGAAAGGCCCGTCGCTGAACACCGCCTGCTCGCCCCGGTTGTCGATGACCGTGGCCGCGTCGGTGTCCGCGAGTCCGCCCGCGAAAACCCAGTAGCCCTCGGCGATCAGTCGTTCGTTGAACGCGCTGATGGCAGGCCGCCTGTCCGTGCTGCCGGGATTGCTCTTGTCATCGATCACGGAAACCAGGTACTGCATCTGAAGATCATCTCCTATGGCGTCAAGACAGCGTGGTTCGGTGGTAGGGACTTCAGGCCCGTGCGTACCGCGGGCGCCCGGCCGGCCGGTAGACCTGGATCGTCACGCCCTTCGAGTCGACCCGCGACTCGACCAGGTCGAGCGCAAGGTCCGGACCGGTCTCCGGGAACAGTCTCGTGCCCTGGCCGAGGATCACCGGGATCGCGATCAGAATCATCTCGTCGACCAGATCGTTCTCCAGCAGCCACCGGGTCAGGATGCCACTGCCGTGCACCTGCAGCTCACCTCCGGGCTTGGCCTTCAGCTCACTGATGGCCGCCGCGAGGTCACCGCGGAGAACGGTCGTGTCCTCCCAACGCGGCGCGGTGAGCGTGGTCGAGGCAACGTACTTGGGGGCCTTGTTCAAGGCCACGCCGATGGGATGTGCCTGGTCCCAGGAGGTGAACAACTCGTAGGTGCGCCGGCCGAATAGGAACGCCTCGGCGCGCTGGTAGGTCTGCGTGATGAACGTCCTGGTCTCGTCGTCACCCGCCCCCCGTGCCCATCCGCCGCGCTCGAATCCGTTCCTGCGGTCCTCATCCGACGCACCGCCGTTTCCCTGCATCACTCCATCGAGGGTGACCTGAGTCACGGTCGTCAGCTTCATGATCGCTATTCCTTCACCTTGGCGTCGCCCCTTGCGGGCGGCCTCATCCCTGCTACGAACGCCACCGCCCCGATCCGACACCTCCTCCCGGACTTCTTTGGAGAACTTTCCGGGACGCCGGTCGTCAGCGATCCGACAGCACGACAGTGTCGCGGCGCCCGCGCTCCGCTTCCTCAAACGCGCCCAGTGCGGACAAGCTCGTGGACCAGGTCGATCGCGAAGATCCTGACCAGTGGTGGCGGGCGTCGAACGGCTCGGGCGCGTGGACAACCTCGTCGGTGGCGTAGCCGCCGAAGCGCTGGATGCGGGCGTCAGACCGAGCACTGCGTCGGCGTCGACCTCCTTCAGCAGGGGGTCGAAGTACACGCCGACACCCAGGGTGATCAATCCTGCCGAACGGCTGCGTTCATCAAGCCGCGACCAGGCCAGGCGTAGGTCACATCATCCGACAAACGCACCTTCTGGCAGCACCTCAACACCCCACTGTCCCTTTCTCTCGTACTTGGTCTGCCTCGCTTCAAGCATGGATTGGCAAGTATAGAAGTACGTACTATTATCCTACTTCATAATGAAGGACGTAAACATCTACGAGCGCGACTCTGACGGCCTCCTCTACGATCCTCGGGTCAGGGCCGCGATGACCCAGTTCACCGACAGCGGCGAAGACCTGCTCACCTTCGAAGCGGGCGCCGCCGTCCGCACCGCCAACCATGCCGTCGAGCGCATGCGCGCCCACGGCTCCCAGGGACGAGGGGTCAGCGCGGGCGCGCTCGACCTGCTGATTCGCCTCAACAGCAGCGAGCACGGCATCAGCATCGGCGAGCTGGCCCGGGCCGCCGGGGTCAGCTCCCGCAACGCCACCGGCTTGGTCGACACGCTGGAGCACGACGGGCTGGTCCGCCGGGTCCCCGACCCAAAGGATCGACGTTCGGTTCTGGCTGAGATCACACCTGCCGGGCGGGCGTGGATGGAGGCATTCCGCAGGCCATCGCAGCTTGCCATGCGGGCGATGTTCCACGGATTCACTCCCGAAGAACTGGTCGTTCTGCGCGACCTGTGCCTGCGGCTGGCCGCCAACCAGCATCGCCTCGCCGACCATCTGCGCCAGATTGGACAGCAGTCATGACCACGACAGCGCAGGAACAGACCCGTCGCACCGTGCGCGGCTATCACGAGGCCCGCTTCCGCGGCGAGGTGTCCGCGGCGGCGGCGCACCTGGGAGAGCCGTTCCGCTTCCAGAGCCCGTTCATCACCTCCGACGATCGGACGGGCCATCTGGCGGCCTTGCCGGGGTTCGTGTCGATCGTGAGCGGTGTCGAGCTGATCAGCGAGCTGTACGGCGAAGCGGAGGCCACGCTCGTGTACGACGTGCACACCGCGACGCCGGTCGGCACTCAGCGCACGGCCGAGCACTTCCGGTTGGACGGCGGCAAGATCGTGTCGATCATGCTGTTGTTCGACGCCTCGCCCTGGCAGCCGATGAAAGCCCAAATCGAGCCATGAAACGACGCGCCCCAGGGCAGGCGTCAAAGGCCGTCACACGCCGGCGAGGAGCTGCCCCATCCCGAGAGGAGTCCCCGGCGTCATGGCCTCCATCCGCCACGAGATCATCATCGACGCGTCCCCCGAGTACATCTGGGATGTGCTGCGCGACGTCGGAGCCGTGCACGAGCGCCTGCTGCCGGGCCGTGTCATCGGCACCCGGCTGGAGGGCGACCAGCGGTTCCTGACCTTTCCCGACGGGCACGTCATCCGCGAGCTGATTGTCACGATCGATGATGATTCCCGCTGCTTGGCCTATTCCGTTGTTGAAGGCGCGAGACCCCCGCTCGAGCACCACCACGCCTCGTTCGAAGTCCGCCCGGAGGGCGACGAAGCGGGCCGGCTGATCTGGACCACTAACGTGCTGCCACACACGCAAACCGCCGAGATCCGCATGCGCATCGAACACGGCGCATGGGAGATGAAGCAGGCGATCGAGGCCGCAGCACGCAGCTGAGCCACTTATCCATGTGACCCCCTGGTTCGGCATTGGTGAGGACCTAGACCAGCAGGTGCCGGGGGAAGCGGTGTTGCGGTCGTTTCCCCCGGCACGGGTGTCATCGACGCAGGCCGAGCCGTTGGATGAGGTGTCGGTAGCGTTCGATGTCGATTTTGCGTAGGTATTTCAGCAGTCGCCGGCGGCGACCGTTGAGCATCTGCAACCCGCGACGGCTGTGATGGTCCAGCTGGTGGGTGCGCAGATGCGCGGTGATGTCGGCGATCCGATCGGTCAAGAGCGCGATCTGCACTTCAGGTGAACCGGTGTCACCTTCGAAGGTTGCGTACTCCGCAATGATCGCTTTCTTCCGCGCGTCGTCGAGCGCCATGATCTCCCTTGATCTCTGGAGGTCGGTCAGCGCGCGTAGTCAGGCGGCCGCATCGGGGGCCGGATGTGTCAAGGCCGCGGGGCCGGGTGAGCATGTTCACGCTGACCAGGGATTTCTCTGCTGCATTGATCAGAGTCGGGCAACATGCCGGTTCTCCTCCCCGTACGCGCGACATGGTCCAGAAAGGCGGCCGGCGGTTCCGCTCGCCGTACCGTTGGGCCGATCCTTGGCTGGTCGATGCGCCAAGCGCAACTGATTTTCCGGCGCCTGTCCCCCACCTCGTTGTCTCCGCACGTCATCCAGCGCGTGTCGGCCTGAGCGGAGCCAGACGCCGGTGTACGCCGGCCGTCACCGGCCCTCCTCATAGATGCGGTAATGCGCGTTCAAGAGCGGCCAGGTCACCTCGGCCATCTCGGCAGGGGTCCGGGAACATCCGCCCTGAAGCCAGTCGACGGCCACACCGATCAGCGCGCCGGCCGTGAACGCGGCCGCGACGTCATGCGGGACGCGCTCCGTCCACTCACCGGTGTCGGCCGCGGCCAGGTGGTCATGGATGACCACGGCGATGCGGTGGCGAATGTGGCCGATGACGCGCGCACTGCCTTGTGACCCCAGCAGAGCGCGATACAGCCCTGCGTGCTCGGCGAGGCTGGCGAAGAACGCCGCCAGCGACGGGATCGCCTCCTGCGCCAGGTCCGCCGATGGGAGGTCGGGGGCGGGCAGGGACTCGATCAAGCCGTCGATCATCGCGGTGCAGGCGTCCTCGGCCAGTTCGTGGACGTCCCGGTAGTGGTCGTAGAAGGCCGAGCGGCTCACTCCGGCACCTTCGGCGACATCGGAGACGCTGATCCGGGACAGATCCCGCTCCTCGACCAGCTGGATCAGCGCGCGTGCCAGGGCTGATCGCGTACGGCGCACGCGCCGGTCACCCGATGAGGCCTTGCTCTCTCTGACGGTGTCCACACGTGCCAGTCTATCTAATGACGACATATGCAAGTTTTCTTACATCTGTAGGCTAATGTGGAGGGCAGGATGACGAAGGGATCTCGACACATGTGGACACGTGCCGGCCAGGCCGCCGCCGTCAACCCGAGTAGCGCCTCGTGACCTCGCCTGGACACGTTCTGATCGTCGGTGCGTCAGCCGCTGGTCTGAGCACTGCGGAGGCTCTGCGCAGACTCGGTCACGAGGGCGGGCTGACCTTGATGGACGCCGAGCTGCACCTCCCCTACGACCGGCCGCCGCTGTCGAAGCAGGTCCTGGCCGGCGCCTGGGAGCCGGGCCGCGCCCAGCTCCGCACCGCGGCCCAGCTCGAAGCCCTGGCCGCCGACTTCGTGCAGGGCGAGCCCGCCGTCGCGCTGGACGCGGCGAGGCGGACGGTCACCACTGCCTCCGGCCGCGTGCTGGGAGCCGACGCTGTGGTCGTCGCCACCGGTCTGACGCCGCACCGCTTGCCTGGCCAGGACGACCTTGCGGGCGTGCACGTGCTGCGCAGCCTGGACGACGCGCTCTCCCTGCGCGCCCACTTGACCGCCGGCACCCGGGTCGTGGTCGTGGGCGAGGGCGTCCTGGGCGCCGAGCTCGCCGCCACCGCCCGCGGCATGGGCCTGGAGGTGACCCTCGCCGGGATGGGGCCGACGCTGCTGCGCGAGCAGCTCGGCGATGTGGTCGGCGGCCTGCTCACCCGCACCCACGCCGAGCGCGGGGTCCGGCTGCGGCTCGGCGTCGCGGTCGACAAGCTGACCGGCACCGACGGCCGGGTCACCGGAGTGCGGCTGGCCACCGGCGAGCTCCTGCCCGCCGACGTGGTGGTGGTGGCCATCGGCTCCCGCCCGGCGACCGGCTGGCTGGCCGGCAGCGGCCTCAGCCTGGGCGACGGAGTGGAATGCGACGCGCGCTGCCGCGCGGCCGAGGGCGTGTACGCCGTCGGCGACGTGGCCTCCTTCGAGCATGTGGGGCTCGGCAGGCGGCTGCGGCTGGAGAACCGCACCAACGCCACCGAGCAGGCCCAGGTGGTCGCGGCCAACATCCTCGGCGCCGACCGGCCCTACACGCCGATCCCGTACTTCTGGACCGACCAGTACAGCGTCAAGATCCAAGTCCATGGCCTGCCGTCGGCGGCGGCCGAGCTGGACAT